>JBFGTT010000115.1:0-8207 GCA_041565995.1 Rhodothermales bacterium | reverse complement strand
GGGCGCAGAAGGCGCGGCGGATGTCGGGATGCCCCACCTGCCCGGCGTCGATGGGGTTCTCGAGGAAGAACAGCAGGGCGGGCGAGGCGCCGGCGACGGCCTCGACGGCGCCCCGGCGCACGTGGGTACGGGCGCGCCGGAAGGCGCCCTGGAGCACCTGGTCGCCGGCCAGGACGGTCTTGTGCAGGTACACCTGCCAGTACATCAGCCGCCGGGCGATGAGGAAGTTTTCGACGGCGTAGATGCCCTTCGACTCGATGACGATGCGGGCCCCCGGCCCCCCCTCGACGGGGTGGACGCGAAGCGTCTTCAAGATGCGCTCGACGCCCACGCGGCCCTCGACGACGCCGGTGTAGAACGAGTCGCGCCGCAGGTAGTCGAGCCGGTCCATGTCCAGCTGGCTGGAGACGAGTTGATGGAAGAACGGCCGGCGGTAGGTGCCGTCGAAGATGGCGACGGCCAGGTCGAGCGCGCCGCCGAAGCGCTCGTTGAGGTCCACGAGCAGCGCCCGGCTCATGGCTTCGTGCTCGAAGCGGTGGATGAGTTCGTGTTCGAGCGTGTGCGAGAAGGGGCCGTGGCCTACGTCGTGGAGCAGGGCGGCGGCCAGCGCGGCGGTGTGCTCATCGGGCGCGATGGGGGTGCCTTTTTCGGCCAGGCCCACGAGCGTGTCGTGCATGAGCGCCATCGCGCCTAGGGCGTGCGTGAACCGCGTGTGCTCGGCGCCGGGAAAGACCAGGTGCCCCATGCCGAGTTGCCGGATGCGCCGCAAGCGCTGCACCTCCGGCGTCTGGACGAGGTCCAGCAGCAGCCCGCGCGGCACCGAGATAAATCCGTGCACCGGGTCGGAGAAGAGTTTGAAGGGGCTGTCCAACGCGCGGGGCGGTTGCAAGGTGGCGAGGGCCGGGTCCGTCGGCTGCGGGCTTTTAAGATACTGAGAAGAGAACACGAAAACGCGGTGCGCCGTACCTTGTCGCCGCATCCTCGCCGCCCTGGCTCGAACCCTGCGATGGCCGATCCATCCGAACACCGCGCGACCCCGCTGCCGTGCTGCGTGGAGGCCCCGGCGTCCTACCTGCCGAAGGCGCGCTACGCGCTGCGCATGCTCCTGCTGCCGCTGGGCCTCGAACCCCGGTGGGTAGAGCGCGCCGCGCTGGCCGGCGGCGGCCTCTACTACGGCACGCAGCCCGGCGGCCTCCCCGAAAGCGTCCTGGCGCTCCGGCTGCATCCCGCCACGGCGGCCTACTTCGACGGCGCGACGCCCTACGACCCGGCCCGCGTCCGCTGGATCGACTGGGACGGCGAGCGGTGGCCCGTCCTCTTCGGCGAGCCGGGGAGGGGAGAGGCTGACCTGGTCGCCTCGGCGCTCTTCTGGCTCTCCGGCTGGCAGGAGGTCACGACGCGCGAACGCGACCCGCACGGGCGCTTCCCGCACCAGGCTTCGCTCCAGGCCCGCCTCGGCACTACCCTGCGCCCCGCCGTCGACGCCTGCCGCGAAGTGCTGGCCGGGCGGCTGGCGGCGCTGGGCCTGCCGCTGCACCGCCGCACCTGGGGAACCGCCGCCTGGGCCTGCTGCCCCACGCACGACGTCGACTACCTGCGCAAGTGGCGCAAGGGGATGGTCTACCGCGAGGTGGTCGAATATCCGCTACGCAACCTGCGGCGCGTCGTCCCTGCCGCACGCGCCCGCCGCTTCGGACGCTTCGTCCGCGACTGGCTGCGGCCCGGCGACGTGTACCGGCAGGCCTTCGAACGCATGCAGCACGAGGTGGAGCAGCGCGGCGGCACCGCCACCTTTTTCCTCAAAACCGCCGCGCACGGCCCCAACGACGTCTTCTACGACCCCGGCGATCCGTACCTGCGGCGGCGTATCGCGGCGCTCGAAGCGGCGGGCTTCGAGGTCGGCCTGCATCCGAGCTACCACGCCCACACGCACCCTTTCTACCTCGAAGAAGAACGGGCGCGGCTGGCCGCCGTCACGGCGCGTGCGCCAGTCTCCGTACGGCAGCATTTCCTGCGGTACGAGGCGCCGACCACGCCCCGCCTGCAACACGCCGCCGGCTTCCGCATCGACTCGACGCTGGGGTTCGCCGAGCACGAGGGCTTTCGCCACGCCACCTGCCTGCCGTTCCAACTGTTCGATTCCATCGCCAACCGCCCGCTCGACGTGTGGGAGATGCCCCTGGCGTTGATGGAGTCGGCCCTCTTCAACCGACGTGCCCTCACGCCCGAGGCGGCGCGGCAGGCCACGGAAACCGTCCTGGCAACCTGCCGACGCTTCGGCGGCGCGGCGGTGATGCTCTGGCATAATGTGCTCTGGGACGAACTAGACCACCCCGGCTGGGGCGCGCACTTCGTCGAGACGCTGGAGGCCGCCGTCGCTGCCGGGGCACACCTCGCCTCCCTGCGCGCCGCGCTCTCGGCGTGGCTCGGCGAGGAGGTGTGACGAGCAGACGAGAGGACGAGGGTGCGAGAGGACGAAGATTCCTCCATACTTTCTCGTCCATCTCTTTGGGGCGATCCGGCGGGCGGCGGCGCAACCCCGCCTGTAGCCGGGCGTATCGCAGGCACGCTATCTATTGGGCCGTTGCGTATCTTGACGGCTACGCCCGGCGGCCGGGCCGTTTTTCTGTCGTGATCCCGGCGCCTGCCCGGAGGTTGTTCTGCTGCCGGTACGGTGTCCGTCCTGGCCGTAACGTTCGTCGCCCACCATGCAGGATAAGCGCCTTCACGCGGAAGTCGAGATACCCGAGATCGAAGAACGGGCGGCGCTGCCGGCGGCGCACGAAGCCGCCTGGCCGCATCACTCGATCCTGCTGCTCTTCACGGTGCTCTGGGGCGCCAACTTCGTGCTGGCCGAAGTGGCCCTGCGCGAGATGGCGCCCATCTCGTTCAGCGTCGCGCGCTTCGTGATGGGCGGCGGCGCCATGCTGGCAATCCTCTACGTGCAGGGCCGCTCCCTGGCGCGCAGAAACGGCGGCTTCCGGCTGTTTCCGCCGTTCGACCGGGGCGACTGGCCGCGCCTGCTGGTCGTCTCGGTGCTGGGGGCGACGCTGGCGCCCTGGCTGGGCATCGAAGGGCTGGGCCTGACGCACGGCGCGCGGGCTTCGCTGTGGCTGGCCCTCGGCCCGGTGCTCAGCGTCGGCCTCGGCGCCTTGCTGCGCACCGAACGCCTCGGCTGGATGGGCTTCGTCGGCGTGACGCTGGCCGGCCTGGGTACCTTCGCCCTGGCCGTCGACGGCCTCGACCCGGCGCGCAACTTCTGGCTGGGCGACCTGCTGCTTTTTCTGGCCCTGCTGATGGCGGTGGCCGAGTTGCACCTGATCAAGCCGCTGGCCGCGCGCTACGGCGCCACGCCCATGGTGGCGGCTCGCACGGTCATCGGCGGGGGGCTGTACGTGCTGGTGGCTACGCCGTCGCTGGCAGGGGAGACGTGGCTGTCGCTGGGGACGTGGACGTGGGTGGCCATCCTGGCCGGCGGCGCCATCGGCGTGGGGGTGGGGCAGTGGGTGAAGGTGCGCGCGCTACGACGGCTCGGCCCCACGCGCGTGGTGCTCTACGGCAACCTGGTGCCCGTGGCGGCGCTGCTGCTGGCCTGGCTGACCATCGGCACGCAGCCCTCCGTGCTCGAAGTCGTCGCCGCCGTGCTGATCATCCTCGGCGCCGTCAGCCTGCAAGTGCTCGACAAATACGCCCATCCCACCGACACGACGACGGCGGCGGCTTCGTAAAACGGCCTTTTTGCACGCCGCTGCGCTGCAACGGCAGCCGCGCTCCGGCCAGAGACCTATGGTCTGAAGGACAGATCTTCGCAACGTGAAAAAGAATTTAAGACTTTAATTTTGTATAGCGAAAAATCGATCTGCACAGCCGGAGCGTGGACGGTGTTGCCCGGACGCGAAAAAAGCAGTATCGTACACAAGCGCCGCCGTCTTGCAGCCTCGCGTGTCTCATTTTTTTGACGAAGCCGGCGGTTATGCGCTTCCTTCGTGGATCTCAGGCCTCGAACCAAATGGAGGTTGCTCGATGAAACGTACCTGGAGCCTGGCCCCCGCCTTGCTGCTCTCGTGCTCCTTGCTGGCCGCCTGCGCCGGCACACGCGTCGAACGCCCGCCGGAGCGCGCCGCCCCGCCGGAGCCGCCCGCCGTGGCGACCGCCACCGCCACCACCGACTGCCCCGCCGCGCCGGCCCCGTCCTCCGACCGCACCATCGAAGCCGTCATCCTGCAACTCAACGACGTGTACGAAATCACGCCGGTGCAGGGCGGCAAGTGGGGCGGCCTGGCCCGCGTGGCGACCGTACGCCGGCACCTGCTCTGCCAGAACCCGAACACGCTCACCATCATCTCGGGGGATTTTTACAGCCCCTCCGCGCTCGGCACCGCAAAGGTGGACAACGAAACGCTGGCCGGCAAGCAGATGGTGGCCGTCCTCAACCGGCTCGGCCTCAATTACGCCACCTTCGGTAATCATGAATTTGACGTCAACGAAAACCAGTTCTACCAACGCCTTAGAGAGTCCGACTTCAAGTATATATCGAGCAACGTCTTCGACTCCACCGGTGGCCTGTTTCCAGGCGCGGTTGAGCACGCCCTCGTCAAGATTCCGGGCCAACCCGGCGACACGCTGCGCCTGGGCTTCGTCGGCGTCACACTCGACAGCAACAGGAAAAACTACGTCACGTACGACACGGCCCTCGTCAAGGTCGTGAAGGGCCAGGTCGATAGGTTAAAGGGCCGCGCCGACGCCATCGTCGCCATCACCCACCTGGCCATCGACCAGGACGTGCAACTGGCTGCCGAGGTGCCGGAACTGGACCTGATCATGGGCGGGCACGAACACGAAAACATCCAGGTGTTGCGCGGCGCCGACCTCACGCCCATCACCAAGGCCGACGCCAACGCCCGGAGCGTCTATCTCCATCACCTCCGCTACGATCCCACGCAAGACACGCTCTACGTCGATTCCCGCATCAAGCTCATCAACGACGACATCCCGGAAGATTTCTCGACGAAGCAGGTGGTCGATTATTGGGTGCAGAAGGCCTTCGACGGTTTCCGAGAGCAAGGCTTCGATCCCGAAAAGGAGGTGGCCGTCACAACCGACCCGCTCGACGGGCTGGAGAGCAGCGTCCGCAACAAGCCCACCATCCTGACGCGGCTCATCGCCGACGCCATGCGGAACGCCGGAGACAAGGCCCAACTGGCCGTCTTCAACGGCGGCTCCATCCGCATCGACGACGTGTTGCCGCCGGGTCCGGTCACCGAGTACGACGTGATCCGCGTCCTGCCCTTCGGCGGCACCGTGCTCACCGTAGAAGTCCGCGGCAGCCTGCTCGAACGCGCACTCACGCAAGGACAAAAAAACAAGGGGACCGGCGGTTTTCTGCAAACTACGGGCAACGTGGACTACAGGCAGGAAAAATGGTTCATCGACGATGCGCAGCTCGATCCGAATGCCACCTACCGCGTGGCCGCCAACGACTACCTGGCTACGGGCCGGCAAGGCAGCCTGGAATTTTTTACCGGCAACCCGGCCGACGTGGACTGCGCCAACAAACCGGATTGCCCGCAAAACCACGGCGACATCCGCCAGGCCGTCATCGAGGAGTTGAAAAGCCGCTACGGCGGGCAATAGCGCCCCGTCCGAGGCCGCGCCTTAGCGCCGCCCCGTCAGCCGGACGACGTAGCCTGTGCGCGGCGCCAGCCCTCCGACGGGCCGGTAGCCCCGGAAGCCGCCCTGCCGGTTGACCCTCGGCGCTTTCACCGCAACGCCTTCGAGCACTTCCCGCGCCTGGAGCCGGCCCCGCAGGTCGCTCGCCGGCAGCGCCAGCGCGGAGCGCTCCACCGGCTCGGTGCCCAGGTTGACGACGACCAGCGCCGCCTCGCCCGCCGCCTGGCGCAGAAAGGCGTAGACCTGCGGCACGTCGGCCTGCACCGGCACGTAATCGCCCACTTGCAGCGCCGGATGGGCGTTGCGCAGGTGGATGAGCCGCCGGTACTGGTTGAAGAGCGAGGCCGGGTCGGCGGCTTCGGTCTCGACGTTGGCCGCTTCGTACCCGGCGTTGACCGCGCGCCAGGGCTTGCAGGCCGAAAAACCGGCGTTGTCGCCCGGCGTCCACTGCATCGGCGTGCGGATGTCGGGGTCGGGCTTGTCGCCGTACATGCCGATCTCCTCGCCGTAGTAGAGGAAAGGCACGCCGGGGCTGGTCAGCAGGAGGGTGGCGGCCAGGCGGGCATCCTCCCAGTCGCCGCCGAGGACGGTCATGGTGCGGCTCTGGTCGTGGTTACGCAGGAACGAGGCGTACTGGTGCGGCGGGAAAAGCGCCCAGGTTTCGGCCTGCTGCGCCGCCAGCGGCGTGCTCAAGCCGGTCTGCACGGCCTCCAGGAAGGCCCCGGCCAGGTCGAACTCGAAGGCCAGGTCGAGTTCTTTGTCGGTGATGTAGGGCGCGACGTTCTCGCTGGCGTCCCAGACCTCGCCGACGGTCATCGCCTCGGGATCGACCGACTTGTAGAAGGTGAAGTAGCGCCGCAGCCAGTCGTGCGTCTCGGGCGCGTTTTCCTGGATGGGGCCGTCTTCGATGAGGTGGCGGATGGCGTCGAGGCGGAAGCCGTCGATGCCCATCTCGTCGAGCCAGAAGCGCGAGATCCGGTGGATTTCTTCGGTGACGGCCGGGTTGCGGAAGTTGAGATCGGGCATGTGGGGGCCGAAGATGCCGTAGTAGTGCACGCCGACGCGCTCGTGCCAGACGGTCTGCCCCCAGGGGCCCTTGTAGTTTTTCTTTTCCTGGCTCCAGATGAACCAGTCGCGGTAGCCGAGGTTTTCGAAGGCGTCGGCGAACCAGGGGTGGCCGTCGGCGACGTGGTTGATCACCAGGTCGAGGATCACCCGGATGCCGCGCCGGTGGGCTTCCTCGACGAGGCGCTTAAAATCCTCGTTCGTCCCGTAATCCTGCTCGACGGCGTAGTAGTCGAGCACGTCGTAGCCGTGGTAGCTGGGCGACTGCATGATGGGCATGAGCCACAGGCCGGTGACACCCAGGTCGTCCGTGGTGTTGGGGTCGCCGTCGTTCAGATAGTCAAGGCGGTCGATCAGCCCTTGCAAGTCGCCGATGCCGTCGCAGGCGAGCGGGCCCTCCTGGGCGTCGGCGAAGGAGCGCACAAAGACCTGGTAGAAGACCGTGTGGTTCCACCAGGGCAGCGCGTCGGCGTCGGCGGGTTGGGCCTGCGCCGAGCCGACGGCCAGGAGGGCGAACGTCAAAAGAAAAAGCAGCAGAGCAGGCTTGCGCTGAGACATGGTGGGTCGGATTATCGAAGGATGAACGGGTCCACGCAGGAACGGGTGGAAGAAAGGGCGAGTCGGTGAGTCTACAACCAGATCGTCCCCGCGCCCATCCCCCCACACGTCCCTACCTGAATCCTGCAAACGGATCGGGCATCACGCGTACTGCATGGCCTCTTTGCCCAGGTACTTGCGCAAAAGGCTCATCTGCCCCAGGTGATACGCCTCGTGATGCATCATGAAGGCCAGCATGCCGCCAAGCGTGTCGTCGTTGACGGGCAACTTGGCGGGGGCGGGACTGCCGAGCGCCGCTTCGGGCAGGTGCGCCAGCCCGGCGCCGACCTTGTCCGAGATGGCGTTCCACTTCGCCTTGATGGCCTCAATGGAAGGATAATCCGCGTCGGCGCGCAGGCCGTGGCCGTGGGCGAAGAGGTCGGCCCAGGGATCCTGGTCGGCCATCTGCCCGATGCTGAAACGGGTCGAAGTCAGGTGGCCGGCCAGCCACTTGATATGGTTGACGTGGTCGTTGAGGCGCGCGTTGGCCTCGGCGTCGCTGATGCCGTCCAGGATGTTGTTGAACAGCCGGGTGTGCAGGTCGAACTGCGTGGCGAGCGTCTGCGCGCTGTGCGTTTTGACGGTGGCTTCCATGCCGTACCTCCTCCACAATGGGAATCTGGCGTGTTAAAGGAATAAGACGTGCCTGATCTACCGCAGCGCGGACAGAATGGTTCGCCGGGGCGGGCGATTTTCTGAAGAGGCCACCGTGGAGCCTATGCGGCCCCGCTTCGTACTATGAGCCTATCCGGAAAGCGGCTCTTGCGGCCCGAGCGCGTGCGAGCAGGTCGCGGGCAAAGCGCGCGAAGCCCTCGTATCGTCAGATACGGCGATGCAGCGCAACGCAGCCCTCGGCCTGCGCAGCCGCGCGAAGC
>JBFGTT010000114.1:0-8221 GCA_041565995.1 Rhodothermales bacterium | reverse complement strand
CTCTTCAGCATCTCGAACCGCCACGCCGTCTGCGAACACGCCAACCAGACCACCCGGCAACACCTGCTGCGCCGCGCCGACGATATCGCGCCGGTGCTGGCCCGCCACGGCCTGCGCCTGCGCCGCGACGTGCTCGAAGACGAACGCCGCACCCTCTACGACGACCACCCCGCCCCCCGCACCGCCGACGTGCTGGACGAGACGCGCCGCGTCCTCGAACGCCTCGAACGCACGCTAGAGCGGCTTGGTTAGAGGGAAGAGGGCAGGGGGAAAAGACGCAAAAAAGACGTGCTCCCCGCTCAGCTATCTCCGCTTATTATATTTTTCTCGTCCACACGTCCACACGTCCACACGTCCTCACACCGTCTCCAGGCGCGGCCCGGCTTCGACGATTTCGCGGCTCGACGCCGGCTCGTATTTCTCGAAGTTGGCCGTGAAGAGGCCGGCCAGCTTGCGCGCGGCGTTGTCGTAGGCGTCGGCGTCGGCCCAGGTCTGGCGCGGCAGCAGGATCTCCGCCGGCACGCCGGGGCAGCGCGTGGGCACGGCGAAGCCGAAGAGCGCATCCTCCAGCGTCGGCATCGTGGCGAGGGTGCCGTCGTGGACGGCGTCGATGATGGCGCGCGTGTGGTCCAGGCTGATGCGCTCGCCCGTGCCGTAGGCGCCGCCTGAGAGGCCGGTGTTGATGAGCCAGGCCTGAGCGCCGTGCCGCCGCATCTTCTCGGCCAGCATCTCGGCGTACTTGCTCGGATGCCAGACCAGGAAGGCCGCCCCGAAGCACGCCGAGAAGGTGGCCTGCGGCTCGGTAACGCCCATCTCGGTGCCGGCCACCTTGGCCGTATAGCCGCTGATGAAGTGGTACATGGCCTGCGCCGGCGTCAGCTTGCTCACCGGCGGCAGCACCCCAAAGGCGTCGTACGTCAGGAAGATGATGTTTTTCGGGTGGCCGCCCACGCACGGGATCTTGGCGTTGGGAATGAACTCGATGGGATAAGAAGCACGGGTGTTCTCGGTGATGGTGGTGTCCGAGAAGTCCACCTCGCGCGTCGCCGGATCGTAGAGGACGTTTTCGAGGACCGACCCGAAGCGGATGGCGCTGTAGATCTGCGGTTCTTTCTCGGCCGAGAGGTCGATGGCCTTGGCGTAGCAGCCGCCCTCGATGTTGAAGACGCCTTCGTCGGTCCAGCAATGCTCGTCGTCGCCGATGAGCCGGCGGCGGGTGTCCGCCGAGAGGGTCGTTTTGCCCGTGCCCGAGAGGCCGAAGAAGAGCGAGACGTCGCCGCCGGCGCCTTCGTTGGCCGAGCAGTGCATCGAGAGGACGCCCCGTCGAGGCATCAGGTAGTGCATCACGGTGAAGATACCCTTTTTCATCTCGCCGGCATACTCGGTGCCCAGGATCACCATCTCCCGCCGCTCGAACGACAGGTCGATGCTCGTCTTCGAGGTCATCTCGGACGTGTAGCGGTTGGCGGGGAAGCGCCCGGCGTTGAAGATGACGTAGTCCGGCTCGCCGAAGTTGGCCAGTTCCTCGGCGGTGGGGCGGATGAGCATGTTATGCATGAAGAGGGCGTGGTAGGCGCGCTCGCAGATGATGCGCACCTTGATGCGGTACTTCGGGTCCCAGCCGGCAAAGCCATCGATCACGTAGAGCCGCTCGCGCGTGTTGAGGTAGTCGATGGCGCGCTCGCGGTTGATCAGGAAGATGTCCTCGTCGAGCTTGATGTTGATCTTGCCCCACCAGATGTCGTTGGTGCTCTCGGGGTGATCGACGATGCGCTTGTCGGAGGGGCTACGGCCTGTTTTTTTGCCGGAATAGACCACCAGCGCGCCCGAATGCACCACGGCCGCTTTATGGTCGAAATGGATGGCTTCTTCGTAGAGCGCAGCCGGGGCTGCGTTGCGAAATACCTGCGCGACGTTAAAGCCGTAGGGTTCGAGGCTGATCGACGTAGCCATGCTCTCCTCGAGGGCTGAACGAAAGGATCGCTTTTCGAGACCCGGCGCGGCGGGCCGGGGACCTCTAAGGTACTCTCCGCAGGCATAAAATGTGATCCTAATTTCGTGAAAGATGGGTTGGGACGTGGGAGAAGGGAAAAGGATAGGGAGGACGCTTATTTCCCGAAGAGGGCCAGCAGCAGGCCGAGCACGAAGAGCGCCGCCCACACCGGCACGGGGCCGCCCTGCACCAGCGCCAGCACCCCGCCGACGATGCACGAACCAGCCAGGATGCTGCTGCGCAGGCCCGCCAGCGGATTCTGCGGACGGCGCTCGCCCAGCGCGTCTTCGGCAAACTTGACGCCGGAGGAGAGCAACTGCGGCGCCTGCACGATCAGGTCGAGCATCTCGGGGGCCTGCGCCATCAGCTTGCGCGCCAGGGCTTCGGGGTCGAAGTGCTGCCGAAAGATGCGCGCGACGTGCTTGCGCGAGACGGCGACCACGTCCATCTGCGGATCGAGCATACGCCCGACGCCCTCGTACGTCACCAGCGCCTTGACCATCAGCGTCATCTCGACGGGGAAGAAGACGCGGTACTTGCCGCCGAGGCCCACCGATTCGAGGATCAACTGTGCGATGCTCACCTCGCCCTGCGTGCCGTGCAGGATGAACCGCCGGGCGGTGTCGGTGACGGCGCGGCGGAAGCCCTGCGGGTCGCCGCCGGGGCCGGCCTGAGCCATGTCGGTCAGGTAGCGCGCGGCGCCCTCGACGTCGCCGCCGGTGAGGGCGTGGAAGTAGTAGAGCATGCGCCGCCGGGTCTTCTCCTCAAACCGCCCCACCATCCCTACGTCGATGAAGCCCATCTTGAGGCCGTCGTCGGTGGGCAGGATTTTGAGGTTGCCGGCGTGCAGGTCGGCGTGGAAGAAGCCGTCCTGGTAGAGCATGCGGATGATGGCGGCGGCGCCCAGGTCGAGGAGGCGCCGGCGGTCGGCCTCGCCGAGGGCGTACATGTCGGGCGAGCCGGGGGCGAAGCCGTCGAGGTAGGTCATCGTCAGCACCCGCTCCGAACTCAGGGCGCGGTGGATCTTCGGGAAGACGACCTCGGGCAGGTCCTGGAAGTTGGCCGCGAAGATCTCGGCGTTGTCGGCCTCGTACGTGAAATCGACCTCTTTGCGCGTGTAGGCGCAGAACTCGTCGACGATCTGCCGGGGCTGGTAGCGCGGGAGGATCTTTTGCAGAAAGCGCCCCACGGCTTCGAGCAGCTTCAGGTCGGCCACGACGGCTTCCTTGATGCCGGGTTTCATCACCTTGACGACCACCTGCCTGCCCTCGTGCGTCTCGGCCCGGTGCACCTGCGCGATAGAGGCTGAGCCGAGCGGCGCCTCGTCGATGTGCCGGAACAAGGCCGCCAGGGGTCGCCCCAGGCTCTCCTCGATGATCTCTCGGATGGTCTCGAAATCGACGGCGGGGAGGCGGTCGAAGAGGTTGCGCAATTCGCCGGTGACGGCGGGCGGCAGCAGGTCCTCGCGGATCGCCATGACCTGCCCCAGCTTGATGAACGTCGGCCCCAGCATCTCCAGCCGCCGCCGCAGTTGCACGGGGAAGGGCAGATCGACCAGGTCGCGCTTGACGAAGGGCCGGACGAGGAAGGCCAGCAGGCGCGGCGCGGGCGAGCGAAGGCGGCGTCGTCGCTCCGGCGGCAGCGCCCGCGCGTAGGCCACCGCGCCGCCCAGCAGGAGGCCCAGCACGTGCCGGTAGGCGATGAAGAAGCGACGCACCGCCCCCTTGTAGGGCGCCAGCGGGTCGAAGATGAACCGGGGCGGCTTGTGGACGGGCTGCTGCGCCTCCCCGGCGCCGTCTACCGCCGCCACGACGCGCTCCGGCGGCGCCTCGGCGGCGGGCTGCGCCTGGGGCAGGGAGGAGGGGGCCGTCTTTACCTGCTCGGACATGCGGCTGCGACGGACGAACGGCGGGCTGGGAGGCCCCCGGATGGGCGAGGCGTGGCAAAAAGAGCGCCGCGCGGCTGCGGAGGCGGGAACGAATCTTACTTGCCAGCCCCCCGGCTGATCCGGCGCGCTCAGGCGGGGAGGATCTGGCGGAGGTGGTGCTTGAGGTGCGCCGCGTAGTCGCGCATGAAATAGTCGAGCGTGGCCGGCGTGTCTTCGGGCACCGTCTGCCAGGCGATCTGGTGGAAGTTGTGGCGGCGATGCGGGCGCAGTCGCACGGCCTCGGGCACGGCCTCGATGACGTGGGCCAGGTGCAGGTTGTAGGCCCGCCAGAGTTCGACGAGCGCCGGCCAGGGCGCCTGCTGGTAGCGCTGCGCCGCCACCCAGGCGTCCTGCGCGTAGCCTGCGAAGACGAGGTCGTCCTGGAACTGCGCCCGGACGAACCGCTGGTGGTTGTTCGAGGCCGAGTCGATCAGGTGGCCGACGATCTCCTTCGGCGACCATTTGCCCGGCGCGGGCCGCCGCGCGGCCTCGGCCTCCGAGATCTCCAGCATCGCCGCCGCGCCGCGCTCAACGGTCTCGCGGAAGTCAGCCAGGAAGTCGTCCATGAGGGGGTGTGTTGGTTCGGAAGCGTCAGGGTGTAGATGATTCTTGCCGAGGCCGGTTCCGCTTGCCAGAGGCGAATCGACGGGGGGTGAGAGGACGAGACGACGAGCGGAGGAAACTCTTCGTCCACACGTCCATACCTCCACACGTCCATACGTCCCTCCACCCGTCACAAAACGTCGATGTCTGCGCTTTTCTCCATCGAGAACGAGGCCGTGGCGCTCGTCTGGAGCCGGCGGCGCGCGAAGCTGCCGGCGGTGAGGCCGGACGAGGCCGGGCTGCCCTTCGGTCTGGCGGTGCAGACGCTCCGGCGCGGCACGACGCCGCAGGTGCACGCCGAGGGCGCCGGGCATCTCTTCGAACAGACGGACTACACGCTCCTGGTCCGCAGCAAGGCCGTCGCCGAAGTGCGCCTCCACCACCGCGATCCGGTGCTCCTGCGGGGCCTGCATCGCTCCGACGACGGACGCCTCCTCCACGGCTCGATCAACTTCGGGACGCAGGTGGGGCGCAGCCGCTTCGTCGTCGAGGCCGGCGGCCTGCCGCAGTTCGCCTTCGACGTCGAAGTCTTCCCCTCGAAGCTGGACTACCGGCGCGACTACGAGGCGCTACGGGCCGACGTGCAGGAGATCGCGGCGGAGCTGGCGCTGGCGTACCTGGGCGCCACCTACGGCCCGGCCCTCGCAGACGCCGCCGCGCCGCCGGGCAGGGTGGCCTGGGCGCTGCTGCTGCACCACGCAGCCGGCGACCTCGAACAGGCCCTCGGATACGTTGCCCGGCAGCCGCAGTGGAGCGCCCGTCGCGCCGTCGAAGAAGCCCGCGCCGACCGCATCCGTCGCCCGGACGCCGCCCTCCGCCGGGCCGTAGCGCGCGGGGCGGGCCGGGGCGCCTGGCAGGCCGTCGCGGAGGGGCTGTGGATCCGGGAGCGCCTGCCGGCGGCGCGCGGCTGCTACACGCTCGACACGCCCGCGCATCGCTGGCTTGCGGCCCAACTGGCACAGATCCGCCTGCGCCTGGCCGTTTTGATCGAAGAAGAAGCTCGCCTGCATCCCGGCCTGAGGCGGCGGCAGGTGCTCGGCGAACTCGAAGGCTTGCAGCACCGCATCGCGCGGCTGGGCCGGCTCTCGATCCTCCGCGAAGCCGAGGGCGATCCACCCGCCGATCCGCCGCTGCTGCTGCTGACGGCGCCCGGCTACCGTGAGGCGTACCGCGCCTGCCTGCTCCTGCAGCAGGGGCTGCACCTCGAAGGCGGGCCGCTGCGCCTGGGCTTGCAAGACCTCCACCTGCTCTACGAAACCTGGTGCTTCCTCACGCTCGTGCGCCTGGCCGCCGGGGTGGCCGGGTGCGAGGTGCCGCTGCGGGGGTTGCTGACCGTCGAGCGGCGGGGGCTGCGGCTGCGGCTCCGCAAGGGCCGCGCCCACACCGTCGCCTTCGACCTCGACGACGGGAGGCGGCTGGCGCTGACCTACAACCCCCGCTTCGGCGGCAAGGGCTACCTGGTGCCGCAGCAGCCCGACGTGCTGCTGACGCTGCGCCGACCCGGCGGCGGCGTGGCGCGCTACGTCCTCGACGCCAAGTACCGCCTCGACGCTTCGCCCGCGTACCGCCGTCGCTACGGCCTGCCCGGCCCGCCCGCCGACGCGCTCAACACGCTCCACCGCTACCGCGACGCCATCCGGGGCGGCCCCGCCGTCGTGCAGGCCGTGGCGCTTTTTCCCTTCCGCGAGGAGCAGCCGGGGCAGTTCGCCGCGAGCCGCCTGCGCCGCCTGCTCGGCGAGATCGGCGTGGGCGCCGTGCCGCTGCTGCCGGGCGGTACCGAACACCTCGAAGCGTGGCTGCGCGAGGTGCTGCATCGGCCTGCCGAAAATCTTTGAGGTCCCTGCCGCGCTTCTTGTTAAGTATCGGTTTAATTGTTATCTATGCCCCGTATGATTGCGTTTCCGGACATACCGCACGACGCAAGCAAGTCGATTTCCACGTCACATCGCTCATCTACTCAGGGAGGCAGGGCTTATGAAAGGAGGACTTTTTGCGCTCTCGGTGGCACTCCTCTTGCTCGGCAGCACCGGATGCAACCGGACCGACGAGGGGCTGGGCGGCGGCCTGGCCGCCAGCGCACGCACGCAACTGACCAGCGGACCGGCCAACGACTTCGCCGTCGAATACGCACCGGACGGCAGCCAGGTCGTCTTCGTCTCCGACCGTTCGGGCCACAACGAACTCTGGATCGGACCCGCCAGCGGCGGCGAGGCCCGGCAACTGACCACGACGAAAAACGGGGCCGCCGGCGCCAGGTGGTCGCCCGACGGCAGCCGCATCGTCTACGTAGCCAACGAGGCCGGCTCGCCCGACCTCTGGGTGATTCCGGCAGCCGGCGGCGACCCCGTGCAGCTTACCTTCGACCCGGCGGTGGAGTTTGCCCCCGAATGGTCGCCCGACGGCACCAGGATCGTCTACGTCGGCAGCACGGGCGGCAACAACAACCTGTGGATCGTGCCGGCGGAGGGCGGCCCGCCCACGCAACTCACCACCGACCCGGCGGACGATGAAGCGCCGCAGTTCTCGCCTGACGGCAGCCGCATCGCCTTCCGTTCGGACCGTAGCGGCAACTCGGACCTGTGGATCGTGCCGGCTGCCGGCGGCGAAGCCACGCAACTGACCACGCACGCATCGGACGACTTCGGCCCGCAATGGTCGCCCGACGGCAGCCGCATCGCCTTCGGCACCGACCGGGGCGAAGGCGGCAACTGGGACATCTGGATGATCCCCGCTGCCGGCGGCCCGGAGACGCCCGTGGCCGAGCATCCCAACGACGACTTTCTGGCCGAATGGTCTCCGGACGGCGCCTGGATCCTGTTTACCTCGCAGCGCGAAGGCCAGACCGACGTGTGGGCCGTCCCCGCCGCCGGCGGCGCGCCCGTACGCCTGACGAACGACGACGCTGCCGAAACCGGCCCCGTGTTCTCCCCGGACGGGAGCAAGATGGCCTTCAGCTACAACGCGGGCAAAGCACACCTCTGGACGCTGGCCGCCACCGGGGGCGAGCGCACGTCCGTCACCTCCGGCGATAAGAACGAGTTCGGCGCAGAACTCTCGCCCGACGGCAGCCAGGTCGCTTACTTCTCGGATCGCAGCGGCGACAACGACCTCTGGGTGATGCCGATGGCGGGCGGCGCGGCCATGCAGCCCGCCCCCAACCCGGCCTACGACGTCAACGTCGTCTGGTCGCCCGACGGCCAGACCCTCGCCTTCGTCTCGGAGCGGAGCGGCAGCACCGACCTCTGGCTGGTGCCCACCGGGGGCGGCGATGCGCGGCAACTGACCACCGACGAGGCCGATGAAATCACCCCCTCCTGGTCGCCGGACGGGAAGAGCCTCGCCTACGTTTCGACCCGCGCCTACGGCTCCGGCGACGTGTGGACCGTGGCGGCGGAAGGCGGCGCTCCGAAACAGATGACGACGCAGGGCGGTGCCTCCAACCCCCTCTGGTGTGGCACCGCGCTCGTCTACACCTCGACGAGCACGCCGGACGGGAAGTCGCACCTCTGGGCTGTCCCGGCGGCCGGGGGCACGGCAAAGCAACTCACCCAAACCAACCAGGATTTCGGCCCGCATTGCTCGCCCGACGGCACGCAGATCGTGTATTCGAGCGACGCCGGAGCCGGCGCGGACCTCTACGTCATCCCCGTCGCCGGCGGCACGGCCCGGCCGTTGACCAGCGCGCCGCTGGCCGAGTT
>JBFGTT010000113.1:0-8228 GCA_041565995.1 Rhodothermales bacterium | reverse complement strand
TCGAAATACCGCCGATCCTCTTTTGGGATGGCCTCCAGGTTGGGAATCAGCGGGCGCACCCACGTGCGCAGCCACACGAAGCCGAAGTGGCCGTAGAGCGGCACCACCGGCATCCAGGAGACTGCTTCCTCGACGGCCTCCCACAACGCCAAGAGCGCCCCGGCGTGATCTGCTCCCGCCCACCGCGCGGCCAGGCGGCGCAACACGTCGTCGATGGGCAGCGAGGGGTCGATTTGGAAGGCGCGGATGACCTCCGGGTTGGGCCAGTAGGGCGTCTTTTCGACGTGCAGCAGGCCGCCGACGGCGCTCACGCAGCGCGCGTCCATCGCCCGTAGCGCCGAGAGTTTCTGGTGCAGCATCCGGGGGAACGGGACGCCCAGCAGCGGCTCCATGTTGAAGCTCGACCCCGGCGCGTACGACAGCTTCGGCTCGAAGCCCTGCGCCCGGCATTCTTGTAATTTCTCGCGTTCGGCCGCCTCCATCGCCACGTGGAAGATGCTTCCGGCGACGCTCGTCTGCTCCGGATACCTGGGATGACGGTAGGGCAGTTCGTAGCCGCGCACCAGCAGCGACGGCGCCTCGACGCTCAACCCGTCGCCCATCCCCGCCACGATCACGTCGTGCTCGACCTTGAACGGCTCGATGCGCAGCAGCACCTCGAAGTCCGGGTTGACCTCGGCGGCGGTCTCCTGCACCAGGCGCAGCCAGCGCAGCACGCTCCGGCCCGCCGCCTCGGCGATCTCTTCGTGGCTGCGCCATTCACGAACGAGGTACGGCCCGCCGTTGCGCCCGACGTAGAGCGAGGCGGTGTGCTCGAAGCCTGCGCCGCTGTCGTTGGTCCACACGGAGAGGTAGGCCAGGTCTGGCGCCTCGGCCATCAGGGCGCGCACGAGCTGCCGGTAGTGGTCGCGCGTGGCGGGGTGGTCCTGCGCCAGTGTGTAGCGCGGCAGGTGCGAGCGGAAGGGATGATCGACGCGGGCGCCGCGCAGCGTCGGGTAGCGCCGGAAGAATCGTTCGGGGAGCGTGCGCGGCTCGAAGCACAGCAGGCCCGGCCGCAAGCCGTAGCGACGGCCTAGCGCCGCCAGCCGCCTCAGGCGCCGCAGGTTGGCCTGGAGGTATTCCGCCGGGTACAACCCCCGCGTCAGCGTGCTCTCGACGAACTGGCCGAGGCCGGGGCCGTAGGTGTAGAAGGGGGCGTAGCACTCGCCGGGCACGCCGTCCTCGTGCGGCGTGTGCGCGGCCAGACCGTTGACCTCCAGGTGCGTGAACCCGCAACGCGCCAGGCGCTCGACGTAGGCTTCGGCGTCGAAGCCGCGCGCCGAGCGGGCCGTCTGCGTCAGCACCGCGTCGAAGAGAGGGCGGTTCCAGGCGAAGGCGGCCCGGCGCAGCAGGCCCGTCGGCAGCGCCGCTGCCTGTTCGTCCGTCAACCCGTCGGCCAGCTCGGAGACGAGGGCGTAGAGCAGCGCCGGCTCCGAGGCGGCCAGTTCGCCGCCGCCGCCGGGCCTCACGCGCGCCCAGGTCCACGGAAGCGGCCCCGCCGGCGCGGGCGAGGGGCCGAGCCGCCAGGCGCCGCCGGCCAGCCCCACGCGAAGGCCCGGCCCCGGCGAACGCATCGGGCGCGGCTCGGGCAGCCCCAGCAGGCGGCAGAGCGCCGCAGCGGCGGTCTGCTCGACGGGCCGTCCCGCTTCGGGAAAACAAACCGTGCGGACGTCGCCGAAAGCAGCAGGCAGCATCTCGGAGATTATTGGACGAAGGAATCCGAATTTTCGAGGGACCGCTCCCGGCGCCCGAGGCCCTCACGACCCCCTACCCCTTGTCGCGCAGCACGACCACCTTGTCGTCGCCCTCCTGGACGTCGAACTCGACGAGGTCGTAGGTGCCCTTGTGGCTCCAGCCCTTGAGGCGGTAACGGCCGGGCGTCAGCGCGATCTGCTTGCCGGAGCCGTTGATGACCTCCCTGGGGCGCTTGCCCTCTTCCAGGCGCGCGAACCAGATGCGGTCCTCCTTGTCGCGCGTGCCGTCGGCCTTCAGGTAGTGGACGGTGACGTGGCCGGCGGGCACGGTGATGTCGTAGTGCTGCTTGTCCTCGTCGGTCACCACGAGGCCGGCGTGGACGTAGGGCGTCAGCTCGCTGGGCAGGTGGAGGTCGTAGGTGCCGGGCCGGGCGCGGGCGCCGTTGTTCAGGTGGACGCCGTACTTCTTCTCGCCGTCCTGCCACAGTTCGTAGTTCTGCCGGAACCACTGGCCCGACCCGGAGGCCAGCATCTTGACGGTTACGACCACCGTGCGGGCCATCTCGAAGACGATCGCTTTGTGCTCGCCCGGCGCGACGGCGGCCGTCACCGAGAGGTCGTTGTCGGCGTTGGGCCGGGCGCGAAACTCGTACGTGCCCGGCTCGACGAAGACCGTGTCGATCCAGCGGAATTTGAACGCCTCTTTGCCCTGCTGAAAGGCCGAAACGAGCGAGCCGCGCTGGGGCGCTTTCGGATCTTTGAAGACCGCGTAGACCGACGGCGGCACCGCCACTTCGACCTCGACGGTCGTCTCGCCTTCGGGCCTGGCTTCGACCTGCTTCGTCACCGGCTGGTAGAGCGTGCCGTTGGCCGTCGGCACGCCGGCGGTGAGCGTGTAGGCGCCGCTCTCGACCTGATTGCGCCGGTGGCTGACGACCTCGAAAAGCTCTTTGCCATCGCGCGAGAGCGTCCCGGCCACGCGCATCGCGCGGCCCTCGGCGTCCTGGCCTTTGAGGAAAAAGCCCGTCGTGACGGCGCGCGGCGGTGGCGCGGCTTTCGTCTCCTCCTGGATCTTCTGAAGCCCTTCGGCCAGCGTGGCGGCATCGGCGGCGTCGCGGTACTCGGTGCCGGCGGCCTCGGCGATGCATTGCATGGCGGTCTTCGCCTGCTCGTCGAGGCCCAGGCCCACGACGTGCATGCGGATGGGGATGTCCTTCTCGCGCCAGGCACGCACGAGCGCGCAGGGGTCTTCGTCGCACGTCTCGATGCCGTCGCTGATGAGGATGATCTCGCCGCCGCGCGCGCCGAAGTCTTCGAGCGCCTGGCGCAGGCTGTAGGAGATGGGCGTCTTGCCGAGCGGGTTGAGGCCCTGCATGAAGGCCTGCACCTGCCCGACGGCCTGCTCCGGCGGCCCAAACGGCACGACGAGTTGGGAGTCTCGGCAGTCGCCTTCGCGGCGATGGCCGTAGACGCGCAGGGCCAGGTCGTAGCCCGCAAAATCGCCGGCGACGAAGTCCTGCAAGACCTGCTTGGCGACGGTCACCTTGCGCGATTTGTCGGGCAGCTCGCCCCACATCGATCCGGAGGCGTCGAAGATGAGGTAGACGGCGTCGTTGTCCTGGGCGGCGCTCTCCGGCGCGAGGCACGCGCAACAAAAAGCGAGCACGGCGAGGGGGATGATCGAGGTTTTCATCGCAGCGGCCCTCCTGGGATGTGCGGTCGATAGCTCGTAGGGAAGAGTAGCATTTTTATCCCTGGAAAGCCACCCCCGGCGGCGACCGTGCTCCCGGCACCCGGCCGTCCCTCGTCGTTCGTCCGTCGTCTCACAGGCCGAGTTGCATGTAGACCCACCAGAGCGTGCGCGCGCCGAGGCCGGCGCAGACGAGCGTCGCCAGCACGCCTACGGCCAGGTACCAGCGCGGCAGCGGCAGCGCCTCTTGCCGCGCCGTGAGGTAGAGCACGAAGCCGGCGATGAAGGGTAGCAGGATGCCGTTGGCCGCCTGCGCCGCCACGATGACGGTCAGCGGAGACACGTCGGTGAGGGCGAAGAAGAGGCCGGCGGCGAGCACCGAGAGCCACACGAAGCGGTAGCGTCGGTCGCGCGGGTCGTCGGGCCAGTCGAAGATTTCGCGGATGCCGGCGGCGGCGGCCAGCGGAGCCGTCACCGCCGAGGTGATGCCAGCGGCGAAGAGGCCCAGGCCGAAGAGCGCGCGCGCCGCCCTGCCGGCTACCGGCTCCAGCAGCGTCGCTAGCCCGCCCACGCTCCCGACGTCCGCGTCCGTGCCGTAGAGCGTGGCGCCAGCCAGCAGGATGGCCAGCGAGATGACGCCGCCGGCGGGCAGGAAGAGCGCCATGCCCGTCAGTTCGCGCCGCCAGGCATGCCGGGGGACATCCTCGGACCAGTAGCGCTTCGCCGCCGTGGCGTGCAGAAACAGGTTGTAGGTGACGATGGTGGTGCCGATGAGCGCCACGACCGTCAGCAGGCCCGCCTCCGGCAGCCGGGGCGTGACAAGCCCCCGCAGCGTCGCGCCCCAGTCCACCGGCGCAATAGCCAGCGTAGCCAGGAACAGCCCGCTCATGGCCACCACCAGCACCGCGAAGACCTGCGTGAGCACGCGCAGGTCGAGCAGCAGCACCAGCCCCGCCGCCAGCGCCAGCGCCCCGACGAGCCACGGCAGCAGGCCCTCGTCGGCGCCGAGCACCGTCTGCACGCCGGAGGCCGCCCCCACCAGGTTGCCCGTCTCGAAGGCCGCCGAGCCGATCCACAGCCCCAGCACCACCAGGCCGAAGACGACGGCGCGGCGGGCCGTCCCGTGCGTGGCCGCGCGCATGGCCTCACCCAATCCTTTGCGCGCCAGGATGCCCGTGCCCGCCGTAAACGACTGCAACACGAAGGCCGCCGCCGTGGCGAAGACCAGCACCCAGGCCAGGTCGTAGCCGAAGCGCACGCCCGCCGTGGCGCACGTCAGCACCGTGCCCGGCCCCACGAAGGCCGCCACCACCAGCGAAGAAGTGCCCAGCCGCATACCGCGCCCCCGTTCAGGAAAAAACGTCAGGCGGAAGGTACGAAATACGTGTGGACGAGGGGACGAATGGAGGTATGGATGAGGAGAAGGCGACGTAAAATAACCCAAGTGGAGCCCTTCCGCCTTAGCACGTTGCTCCCTCTGACGTGGGGACCCTGAATCGAGTCCAGGGCTGGCTCAGGAGAAGGAACGACGCGGCGAAAAGACAGCGCTCCGCGACTGCCCTCTCCGCGTCCCCGTGTCTCCCCCTCCCCGCGTCTCTCCGCATAGGGCGCAACGGGAGTTAAAAAAAGGGCGACTCCGGGAGCGCGGGGCCGCCCTTTTCGATCCAGCATGCTTCGCCTACGCGATCTCCCACGTGTCGCCGGCGCGGAGGAGTTTTTCGAGGTCGCCGGGGCCGCGTTTGGCGGTGATGCCGTCGATCTGCGCGTGCAGCAGGTCCTCGTAGGTGGGGCGGTCTTCGCGGTAGAAGACGCCGAAGGGGCGCGGCAGCTCCGGCTGCAAGAACATGCGCCCGACGATGCCGGCCAGCTCCATGCTCGTCTCGTCGTAGACGATGCAGTCGTCCTTCGACCAGCGCCCGCCGGTGAGGTCGATGGCGACGGGGCGGAAGCCGTCGAGGCGGATGCCTTTGGTGCCCGCGTCGTAGACCATCGGCTGGCCGTGCTCGAAGAAGAGGGCGCTGTGGGGCTTCGTATCGCGCTCGGTGAATTGGAAGAAGGCGCCGTCGTTGAAAATGTTGCAGTTCTGGTAGATCTCCACGAACGCCGCGCCTTTGTGCTCGTGCGCCCGCTTGAAGATCTGCGTCATGTGCTTCGGGTCGCGGTCCATGGTGCGGGCCACGAACGTGGCGTCGGTGCCGAGGGCCAGCACGATGGGATTGAACGGGTGGTCGATGGAGCCGTAGGGGGTGCTCTTGGTGACCTTGCCCTGCTCGCTGGTGGGGCTGTACTGCCCCTTGGTGAGGCCGTAGATCTGGTTGTTGAAGAGCAGAATCTGCACGTTCAGGTTGCGGCGCAGCACGTGGATCAGGTGGTTGCCGCCGATGGAGAGGGCGTCGCCGTCGCCGGTGATGATCCACACGTCGAGTTCGGGGCGGCTGGCCTTGAGGCCCGTCGCCAGCGTGGGCGCGCGCCCGTGGATGGAGTGCATCCCGTAGGTGTTCATGTAGTACGGGAAGCGGCTCGAACAGCCGATGCCGCTGATGAAGACGACGTTCTCGCGCGGGATGCCCAGCTCCGGCATCAGCCGTTGCACCGAGGCCAGGATGGCGTAGTCGCCGCAGCCGGGGCACCAGCGCACGTCCTGATCCGAGGTGAAATCCTTGCGCGTCAGGCCAGTGAGAGCGCCGTCGCCGCCGGCCACGTTGGGTGGCAGGGTCGGCTGGCTGGCTCTTGCGCCGGGCGGCATCGCAGGTTTCTTGCCTGCGGGTTTGGCCCCCGGCGGCAGCTTCGAGCCGGGCGGCATCGCAGGTTTCTTGCCTGCGGGTTTGGCCCCCGGCGGCAGCTTCGAGCCGGGCGGCATCGCCGGCTTGACGCCTTTCGGCTTCTGGTTCTCGTCGCGCGGGTGCTTTTTCTCGTTGGCCATAGCGGAAAAAGGGGATGGTCGGAAAAGGCTACGCTTTCTCCAGCAGAGAAAGAATACGGGCTTCGATCTCGCTGCGACGGAAGGGTTGGCCCTGGATCTTGTTCAGCGGGATAAAAGGCAACAGGAAACGGTCGCGCAGCAGGCGCACGAGCTGGCCGTTGTTGATTTCGGGCACCAGCAGACGCTCGAAGCGGCTGAAGATCGCCTCCAGGTCGGGCGGCAGCGGGTTGAGGTGGCGCAGGTGGATGCTGCTGACCTTCAGCCCGCGCTGCTGCGCCCGCTCGACGGCGGCCTCGATGGACCCCTTCGTCGATCCCCACCCGATGACCAGCAAATCGCCCGACGCCGGGCCGTTAACCTCAGTAGGCGGGATGAGCCGCGTAACGCGCTCGACCTTCTCGGCGCGGAGGTGGGTCATCAACTCGTGGTTTTCCGGGTCGTAGGAGACGTTGCCCGTCTCGTCCTCTTTTTCCAGGCCGCCGAGGCGGTGTTCGAGGCCTGCCGTGCCGGGTTTGGCCCAGGGGCGGGCCAGTGTTTGCTCGTGGCGCACGTAGGGCAGGAACACGTCTTCGCCGTCCACGATGCGGTTGGTCTTCCGGGCGAAGTCGGCCTTGAAGGGCGGCAGGTCGTCCACGCGGGGCAGGCGCCAGGGTTCGGAGCCGCTGCCGAGGTAGCCGTCGGCCAGCAGGATGACGGGCGTCATGAAGGTGACGGCGAGGCGGCAGGCTTCGTAGGCGGCGAAGAAACAGTCGCCCGGCGTGGAGGCGGCCACGACGGGCAGCGGAGCCTCGCCGTTGCGTCCGTACATGGCCTGGAGCAAGTCGCTCTGCTCGGTCTTCGTCGGCAGGCCGGTCGAAGGGCCGCCGCGTTGCATGTTGACGATCACCAGCGGCAGTTCGGTCATCATCGCCAGGCCGATGGTTTCGCCTTTGAGGGCCAGGCCAGGCCCGCTGGTGCCGGTGATCCCCAGGCTGCCGCCGAAGCTGGCGCCGAGCGCCGCGCCCACGGCGGCGATCTCGTCCTCGGCCTGAAAGGTCATCACGCCGAAGTTCTTGAGCCGACTCAGTTCGTGGAGCAGGTCGGAGGCGGGCGTGATGGGGTAGGAGCCGTAGAAGATCGGCAGGCCGCTCTGCCGGCTGGCGGCCACCAGGCCCATGGCGATGGCCTCGGCGCCCCGGATGGCGCGGTAGGTGCCGGGCTTGAGCCGGGCCGGACGCACCTCGTATCGGACGATGAAGTCCTCGGTCGTCTCGCCGTAGTGAAAGCCCTTCTTGAGCAGATGGACGTTGGCGTCGCGGATTTCGGGCTTCTTGGAGAACTTGGCCGCAATCCAGTCGAGGGCCGGCTCGATGGGGCGCGAGTAGAGCCACAGGGCCAGCCCCAGCGCGAACATGTTCTTGCTACGGTCGATCTCCTTTTTGTCGAGGGGGCTGTCCTTGAGCGCCTCGTGCGTCATCTTGGTCAGTTCCACCTCGAAGACCTGGTACTCCTTCAGGGTGTCGTCTTCGAGGGGGTTGGCCTCGTAGCCGGCCAGGGAGAGATCGCGCCGGGTAAAGGCGTTGGCGTTGACCATGATGGCCCCGCCGCGCCGCACGCGGTCGAGATTGACCTTGAGCGCGGCCGGGTTCATGGCCACCAGCAGGTCCACTTCGTCGCCCGGCGTGCGGATGTTAACCGAGCCGAAGTGGAGCTGGTAGCCGCTGACGCCGTAGGTCGTCCCGGCCGGGGCGCGGATCTCGGCGGGGAAGTCGGGCAGCGTAGCCAGGTCGTTCTGGGCGAAGGCCGTCGCCAGGGTAAACTGCGAGCCGGTAAGCTGCATCCCATCGCCGGAGTCTCCCGCGAACAGGAGGGTGGCTTCCTGGATGGCCTGGACCGTTTTTTC
>JBFGTT010000112.1:0-8242 GCA_041565995.1 Rhodothermales bacterium | reverse complement strand
GGTGGGCGCGGCGGCGCTGGCGCTGGCGCTGGTGTTCGTGTTGCTGCTGGCCTTTACGCCGCTGCGCGAGTTGATCCCCGGCTACGGCACGGCGCAGTTGCGCAACGACGCCCGGCAGGCCGCCGTACGCCTGGCCGCCCTGCAGGACTCGCTGGAGGTCCAGCAGCAGTACATGGGGTACCTGCGGCAACTGATGACCGGGCGCGTCGACACGACGCCGGGCACCGGCGCCGAATTGGCCGAGCAGGCGCTGACCCTCTCGGGCGAGTTGGCCGAGGTAGCCACCGAGCCGAACTCGGAGAACTGGGCCGACCACCAGCAGCCGGCCCTGCCGGTGGCGCGCATGCCGGCGGACGCCGATGCGTACGTCCGCGCCGTCTCGGCTGAGGAGCGCTACCTCTCGAGCCTGCAACTGCCGGCGCTGCCACCCGTCAACGGCCTGCTCACGCGCGACTTCGACGCCCGCACCGGGCACTACGCCGTCGACATCGCCGTCCACGAGGGCACCATGGTGCGCGCCATCGGCGACGGCTACGTGATCTTCGCCGACTGGACGCACGAGGGCGGCTACGCCATGGCCGTGCAGCACGCCGACGGCTACGTGTCCGTCTACAAGCACAACCAGCGTCTGCTCAAGCGCACCGGCGACCGCGTGCACGCCCGCGAAGCCCTGGCCGTCAGCGGCAACTCGGGCGAGTTCACCTCCGGCCCGCACCTGCACTTTGAACTCTGGAACAACGGCCTCGCGCAGGACCCGCGCCCCTACCTCGTGGGCCTCTGAGCGCCCCGCCCTCCCCAATCCGAATTCCGCAATCCGCACTACAACCATGGCCCTTTTCGGAAACGACAGAGAGCAGGCCGCGTCCCGACAGGGCGGCGTGCAAGCCCCCAACCAGGTCAACATGGTCGCCGAGGGAACGGTCTTCGAAGGCACCCTGCGGGCCGAGAGTGACATCCGCATCAGCGGGCGCATCGTCGGGAAGCTGACCGTCGGCGGGCGCGCCTTCGTGGCCCCGGAAGGCAGCATCGAAGGCGAGGTGAAGGCCACCGACGCCGACATCGCCGGCCAGGTCCAGGGCGAGTTGCACGTCGAGGAGCGGCTGATGCTGCGCAGTTCGGCGCGCATCGAGGGCACCATCCGCACCGGGCGGCTCATCGTCGAAGAAGGCGCGCTTTTCAACGGCGAGTGCCAGATGGGGCAGAGCGGGCACCTGCGCAAGCAGCCCCAGGCCGTCCCCGAAGTCGTGCGGCCCAAACACCCCGAACTGCCCAAGGAGCCTCGCCCCCTCGACGCCGGCGACGCGGCCAGGACGCCCGCCTTCTGAGGCTGCCTCGGCGCGCGAAGACACCCCCCTGAGCCTGCACGTGGATCCCTCACCCCGCTCATCCGGACGCCCTCAGACCTCCTGGCAGCAGAGCATGCAGGAGTCGTCGGGCTACCTGGGGCTGGGCATGCAGCTCGCCCTCTCGATGGTCTTCTTCGTCGTCGGCGGCTACCTGCTCGACCGGTGGCTGGGCACGGCGCCGTGGCTGCTGATTGCCGGCGCCGTGCTGGGCATGGTGGCCTTCTTCGTGCAACTCTTCCGCGTCGTCGGCGAGATGAACAAAAGGAGCGCGGCGCAGCAAAAAAGGGAACGCGAGGACGACGGACGAACGAGCCTGCCGCCAGCATGACGGCGGGACGGAAGCACCAGGACGAGGCGCCGACGGCATCGATCTTTGCCGTCTGGGAGCGGGCGTCTCAGGCGCCGTTTCTTGCCGCCTGCGCCCAAATTGAATACATTTAGAATTCACCGCGCGCAGCCTATCTCCGGGAGTCTTTCTGCGTAGTTTATCGTTCCACGCGACGAATCTTACCCGGCCCCTATGTGCGGTTTGGCGCTGTCTTTGCCGGCTGTGTTGACGCCGGTCTGGTGGTTGAGCATCGGGCTGGGCGTCGGGATCGGGGTGTTGTACAGCCTGAGCAGCGTCGTGGCCAGCCGGTACGCCCTGCGGCAGGATCAGCGCCGGTTCATGCTCGTCGTGGTGGGCGGGATGATGGCACGCATCGCCGTGACGCTGGTGCTCGTGGGCCTGACGCTGGTGCTGCTGCCGGTAGAGCAGGTCGCTTTCATCGGCTCCTTTTTCGGGGTCTTCGTGATCGGCCTGGTCGTGGAGGTCGTCAGCGTGCATCGCTGGCAGCCGGCGGCGCCGTGAACAACCGCCCGGCGCCGCGCCGTCGAAGGTCATTCGCAAGCAACATGAAGCCGTTTTTCAGCGCTTTCATCATCGCCCTGCTGGTTGGCTGTGCCGCCGCGCCCGCCGCCTTCGCCTCGGACGAGGGGGAGGGGCTGGACCCGGTCCATCACACCGCCGACGGCTACTACCTCGACTTCGAGCCGCTGGGCAAGGTGGAGTTGCCCCGCCTCTTCCTGGTGCGCCGCGCCGACGGCGCGCTCGGCTTCGACGCCTACGGCAGCACCGCCGCCGCCCTCCGTTCGGGCCGCTACGTGCCCGAGGTAACGGAGCACGCCGACGCCGCCGAAGCGCACGCCGACGACGCTGAAGGCCACGAGGCCGCAGCGCAGCACACCGCCGGGGGCGTCGAGGCGCTCATCGGCAGCGGGGCGCACCTCGACGCCCACCTCGTGCCCGCCCAGGGCCACCTGCTCATCGACTTTTCGATCACGCGCCACCTGGTCTTCGCGCTGCTGGCCGCGTTGCTGGTGATCCTGATCTTCACGAGCGTGGCCCGGCGCTACCAGCGCGGCATCGGGCGTGAGACGGCGCCGCGCGGCATCGGGCAAAACCTGGCCGAGACGCTCATCGTCTTCGTCCGCGACGAGATTGCCCGGCCCAACCTGGGCGACCGCTACAAGCAATTCCTGCCCTACCTGCTGACGGTCTTCTTCTTCATCCTGATCTGCAACCTGCTCGGGCTGGTCCCCTTCGGCGCCACGGCCACGTCGAACCTGATGATTACGGCGGTGCTGGCGACCTTCACGTTCGTCCTGACGCAGTTCAACGGGTCGAAGGATCACTGGCGGCACGTTTTCTGGCCGCCGGGCGTGCCCGTGGCCGTCAAGCCGATCCTGATTCCGGTGGAGATCATGGGCCTCTTCACGAAGCCCGTCGCCCTGGCCATCCGGCTCTTCGCCAACATGACGGCGGGGCACCTGGTGATCCTGAGCCTCGTCGGGTTGATTTTCACCTTCGCCAACCTTTTCAGCCCGTTTGCGGGCTTTGCGGTGGCGCCCATCAGCATCGCCTTCGCGTTGTTCGTGAGCCTGCTGGAGGTGCTCATCGCCTTCATCCAGGCCTACATCTTCACCATCCTTTCGGCGCTGTTCATCGGCATGGCGTTGGCCGAGCACGAGCACGAGGCGCACGACGAGGCGCACGGGCTCGCGTTGCCGGAGACGCACGCGGCCCACGAAGCCACGCCGATCCTCGGCGACGGCGTCGGTAAGGACCCCGAAACCGTGCCTGCGCCGGCCCCCACGCTGGCGCCGGTCGGCTGACCACGCTCACCTATCCTACTCACGCAAATACCCAGGAGCTACGAACATGGAACCAACCGCATTGGCATGGCTGGGCGCCGGTCTCGGCGCGGGCCTCGTCGCCCTCGGCGCCGGCGTCGGCATCGGCCGGCTGGCCGGCCCGGCAATGGAAGGCACCGCCCGGCAGCCCGAAGCCACGAACGACATCCGCACGACGATGATCATCGCCGCCGCGCTGATCGAGGGCGTGGCCCTCTTCGGCCTGGTGATCTCGTTCATCCTGGCTATCAAGTAAGCGCCGTCTCAAGCGCCCGGACCGGCCCTGCCGCAGGCGCAGGGCCGGTCGCGGCGGCCTATGCGCGCGTCCCAGTTTCGAACCCCGGTACCGTCGATGAACTTCCTCGTAGCCGCCGATCTCCTGAGTCCGAACTTCGGCCTGGTCATCTGGCTCGCCATCGTCTTCCTGTTCTTGCTGCTCGTCCTCCGGGCCTTCGCCTGGAAGCCCATCACCAACGCGCTCGAACAGCGTGAGCAGACGATTGACGCGTCGATCCAGCGGGCCGAGAAGGCCCTGGCCGAGGCCCGGCAGATCCAGGCCGACAACGAGCGCGCCCGCCGCGAGGCCGAGCAGGAGGCCCAGCGCCTGCTGCGCGAAGCCCGCGAGGCGGTCGAACGCCTGCGCAGCGAAGAGGCGCAGAAGACCCGCGAACAGATCCAGCACATGCGCGACCAGGCGCAGGCCGAGATCGAACGCGAAAAGCAAAGCGCCCTCGACGAACTGCGCGCCGAAGTGGCCGACCTGGCCATCGGGGCCGCCGAGAAGATCCTCGGCGAGAGCCTCGACGCCCAGCGCCAGCGCCGCCTCGTCGAAAGCTTCATCGACGAGTTGCCGAAGAATTAGCGTTCAGCCGCCAGCAGAAAAGCCCTTAAGCTGACCGCTGACCGCTGACGGCTGCTAGCTCGTGAGCGTAGCGAACGGACCATGAAAAACCTCACCGTAGCCCGGCGGTACGCGCAGGCGCTCTCCGAAGAGGCCGCGCAGGCGCAGCGCCTCGACGCCGTCGACGCGGACATCGCACTGATCGACGCGGCGCTCGACGCCTCGCGCGAGCTGGTGCGTTTCTTCGAAAGCCCGGTCATCCCGCGCGAGAAGAAGGAGGCCGTCGTGCAGGCGCTCTTCGGCGAACGCGTGCAGCCGACGACGCTGCGCTTCCTGCGCCTGCTCATCGAGAAGAAGCGCGAGGCGCTCTTTCCCGAGGTCGTGCGCGCCTACGGCGCCCTGCGCGACGCCCAACGCGGCATCGTCGAGGCGCGGGCGAAGGTAGCCTTCCCGCTCAACGAAGCCGAGCAGGCGCACCTGACCGCGGCGCTCGAACGCATGACCGGCGCGCGCATCCGGCTGCACGTCGAACAAGATCCGGCGCTCGTGGGCGGCCTCGTCGTGCGCATCGGCGACACCGTCTACGACGGCAGCGTACGCCATCAACTGGCGAGCCTGCGCGAGCGCATGGAACTCGGCGCCTACGTCGGCAACGGCGCTTCCTGAATCTACCCTTCGAATTATCTCCCCGAATAAGCAATATGGCAACGGCGATTCGACCTGACGAGGTAACGGCGGTGCTGCGCCGCGAACTGGGCGGCTTCGAGGCCGAGACCGACGTGTACGAAGTCGGCACCGTCTTGCAGGTGGGCGACGGCATCGCGCGCATCTACGGCCTGGCCAACGTGCAGGCGGGCGAGCTGATCGAGTTCCCCGAGAGCAAGGTCACCGGCATGGTGCTCAACCTGGAAGAAGACAACGTGGGCGCGGTGCTCTTCGGCGAGGTGCAGGCCGTCAAGGAGGGCGACGAAGCCCGCCGCACCCGGCGCATCGCCTCCATCGAGGTCTCCGAACAGATGCTCGGCCGCGTGATCGACCCGCTGGGCGTGCCGCTCGACGGCAAAGGCCCCATCGGCGGCAAGACGTTCGAGATGCCGCTGGAGCGCAAGGCCCCCAGCGTGATCTACCGCGAGCCGGTCTCCGAACCGTTGCAGACGGGCATCAAGGCCATCGACTCGATGATCCCCATCGGGCGCGGGCAGCGCGAACTGGTCATCGGCGACCGCCAGACCGGCAAGACCGCCGTGCTGGTCGATACCATCATCAACCAGAAGTATACGCACCAGACCGACGCGCCCGTCTACTGCATCTACGTGGCCGTGGGCCAGAAATCCTCGACGGTGGCCCAGGTGCAGCGCGCCCTCGAAGAGAACGACGCGATGGCCTACACGGTCATCATCAACGCGCCGGCCTCGGTGGCGGCGCCGTTGCAGTTCATCGCGCCCTTTGCCGGGGCCTGCATCGGCGAGTACCTCCGCGACACGGGCCGGCACGCGCTGGTCATCTACGACGACCTCTCGAAGCAGGCCGTGGCCTACCGCCAGGTCTCGCTGCTCTTGCGCCGCCCGCCGGGCCGCGAAGCCTACCCCGGCGACGTGTTCTACCTGCACAGCCGCCTGCTCGAACGCGCCGCCAAGATCAACGCCAGCGACGAGGTGGCCCGCCGCATGAACGACCTGCCGGAGGCGCTCCGGGACCGGGTCAAGGGCGGCGGCTCGTTGACGGCCCTCCCGGTGATCGAGACGCAGGCCGGCGACGTCTCGGCCTACATCCCCACGAACGTCATCTCGATCACCGACGGGCAGATCTACCTGGAGAGCGACCTCTTCAACGCCGGGGTGCGCCCGGCCATCAACGTGGGCATCTCGGTCAGCCGCGTCGGCGGCAACGCGCAGATCAAGGCCATGAAAAAGGTGGCCGGCACGCTGCGGCTGGACCTGGCGCAGTACCGCGAACTGGAAGCCTTCTCCAAGTTCGGCTCGGACCTCGACCCGGCCACGCAGCGCCAGCTTCGCCGGGGCGAGCGCCTGGTGGAGGTGCTCAAGCAGGGCCAGTACCAGCCGGTGCCCGTCGAGGAGCAGGTGGCGCTCATCTACCTGGCCACGCAGGGCCTGCTCGACAAGATCCCCGTCGAGAAGATCAAGCCGTTCGAGCAGGAGGTCGTCGAGCGCGTCCGGCTGCGCCAGGCGGCGGCGCTGGCCGAGATCCGCACCGCCGGCAAGCTCAGCGACGAGACCGCCGAGGCGCTCAAGCGAGAAGCCGCCGACCTGGCCGCGTTGTACACCCATAATTAAAGTGTGGACGTAGGGACGAAGGGTAGCTCGAAGCCCCGTCCATACGTCCCCTCGTCCACACGTACCACCAGATGGCAAGCCTTCGGGACATACGCAACCGGATCAACTCGGTCCGCAACACGCAGCAGGTGACGCGGGCCATGAAGATGGTGGCCGCCGCCAAGCTGCGCCGGGCGCAGGAGCGCATCTTCCGCACGCGTCCCTACGCCTTCAAGATCGGCGAGATCATCAGCCACCTCAAAGGTCAGTTGGACCCGACCTCGCACCGCCTATTCCTCGAACGCGAGGCCGTCGAGGGCGTCCTGCTGATCGTCATCACCGGCGACCGGGGGCTGGCCGGGGCCTTCAACAGCAACGTCATCAAGCTGGCCGAGCAGACCATCGCGCAGGCGTACGCCGCGCAGCAGGCCGCCGGGCGCCTCTACCTGGCCGGCGTCGGGCGCAAGGGCCACGAGCACTTCGCCAAGCGCGGCTACCAGATGGCGGGCGACTTCCGGGGCGTCTTCAAAGACCTCGACTTCAGCGCCGCACAGCGGGTGGTCGACCTGGCCGTCGAGGGGTTTCTGGCGGGCCGGTGGGACGAGGTGAAGGTCGTCTACAACGAGTTCAAGAACACGATTTCGCAGAACCGCATCGCCGAGCCGTTCCTGCCCATCCCGCGCGAGCACTTCCTGACGCCGGTGATGGAGAAGGAACTCGACGTGCAGGCCGAGCCCAAGACCGAGGGGCTGGCCGTCGATTACATCTTCGAGCCGGGCGCCGAGGCCATCCTCGACGTGTTGGTGCCGCGCTACCTCAACTACCAGCTCTGGCGGGCCATGCTGGAGTCGAATGCGGCAGAGCAAGGCGCGCGCATGGTGGCGATGGACAACGCCACCTCCAACGCCGACGAGTTGCTGCGTACGCTGCGCCTGCAATACAACCGGGCGCGGCAGAGCGCCATCACCAAAGAGATCCTCGAGATCATCAGCGGCGCCAACGCCCTGGAACAAGCCTAGCCCGAGGATCGAGGGAGTGCAGATCGAGGAGGGCAAGCCGCTCGGCGGCTTCTCGCGCGCGGAACGGGGAGGATTGCGCATCGTTAGAGAACGGCGTATCTTTTCCGCCCCGCACCCCGGAGAGGTGGGTGAGTGGCTGAAACCAGCGGTTTGCTAAACCGCCGTACCGGGTAAACTGGTACCGAGGGTTCGAATCCCTCCCTCTCCGCCACGAAAAAGCCGAACTTTGGTTCGGCTTTTTTAGTTTGTATGCCGGCACCTTCAGCGATCAGGAGGGGTGGCAGAGTGGTCGAATGCACCGGTCTTGAAAACCGGCGTGCCGCAAGGCACCGGGGGTTCGAATCCCTCCCCCTCCGCTCCTCGACATCGATACGAACAACGTCCATTCCGAGCCGCCAGTGCTCTTCAGCGACCTGTCGGCCTTGATCTAGGCTCCTCGGTCGAGCAACCATCCTATGACCGCTCCTGCAGCCGCATACCGAACAGCCCAACCGACCGCATCGACAAGGTAGTAGGTAAGATCGGCTATGGTGGTGGATCCGTACAGCAGCAGCCCGTAGGTCAGCGCTCGAAGGGCGCCTGTATTTAACG
>JBFGTT010000111.1:0-8284 GCA_041565995.1 Rhodothermales bacterium | reverse complement strand
TGTGCTGAAGGTGCGCATCATCCCCTGCCTCGACGTCAAGGACGGGCGCGTCGTCAAGGGCGTCAACTTCGTAAACCTGGTCGATGCGGGCGACCCGGTGGAGCAGGCGCGCTTCTACGACGCCGCCGGGGCCGACGAACTGGTCTTCCTCGACATCACCGCCACGCACGAGCGGCGCGGCATCATGCACGAGGTGGTCCGCCGCACCGCCGACGAGGTCTTCATCCCCCTGACCGTCGGCGGCGGCCTGCGCACGGTCGAAGACGTCCGGGCGATGCTGCACGCCGGGGCCGACAAGGTCTCGCTCAACTCCGCCGCGCTCCGCGACCCGGCGTTGATCACGCAGGGCGCCGAAGCCTTCGGGGCGCAGTGCATGGTGGTAGCCATCGACGCCAGGCGCGTAGACGGGGCGGACCGCTGGGAGGTCTACACGCACGGGGGCCGCAAGCCGACGGGTCGCGACGCGTTGGCCTGGGCCGTCGAGGCCGAAGGGCGCGGCGCGGGCGAACTGCTGGTGACCTCGATGGACCGCGACGGCACGAAGGCCGGCTACGACCTGGCGTTGCTGCGGGCGCTGGCCGTGCGCGTGACGATCCCCGTCATAGCCTCCGGCGGCGCCGGCACGCTCGAACACCTGCGCGAGGGGCTGACCGAGGGCCGCGCCGACGCCGTGCTGGCGGCTTCCATCTTCCACTTCCGCACGTTCAGCGTGCAGCAGGCCAAGGCGTACCTGCACGCGCACGGCGTCCCCGTCCGGCTCGAAGCCGGAGCGCCGGCCTGAGCGCGTTCGCTTTTTCCAGGCGCGCCGTGCAATAATGCGCGGGCGGCCTCGTTGCTTCTTCAGGGCGGGCGGCCTCGTCGCCCCGTCCGTGCCCGCCGGCATACAGGACCGTTACACCCGGTGCCTGCGTTTTGCCTGCATCTTTTCCGACCCACGCCGTAGACTCGCCTACGGTTCGCTGCGAACGCCCCGCCGTACCCGACGAACGCCCCGGAGGTGTCCCATGCGCGAAGAAACACCCGTCGCCCGAAGCTCGCTGGTTCCCATCCTCGGTTGCATCGCCCTGCTGCTCTTCGGCCTGAACTTCTATCGATTCCTGGACCGGGAGTTTTTCTCGAAGTGGAAGCACTGTGACGGCGGCGCCTACGTCTTCTTCCAGGACCACGAACACCGGCACCACGAGGCCCTCGCCTTCGAATCGGGCGAGGTGCGCGAGGGGCTGCGACGGGCCGAACGCGCGCTGCGGCGCAACCTCGAACGAGCCGAACGCGCCTTCCAACGCCTGCGGCAAAAGACGAACGGCAACGTGGCGGTGGACCTCGAACGGCTGCGCGAAGACATTCACATCAAGCAGCAGAACCTGGAGCGCCTGCGGCAGGCCTTGCAGGAGCGAGAGCACCGGCCCGGCCACCGGTGCCAGACGCGCCGGGACGCCCACCGCCGTCCCCTCGAAATCCGCCTGCTGCCCTGACCTGAGCGGAACGGCGCGGGTCTGTCCAAGCCTCATCTCTTTTCGACCGGCCCGGAAGCGTGAGGGGGGTAGGAACGTGGACGTGTGGCCGTAAGCGCCCTCGATCTTCGATCCTCTATCTTCCACCCTCCCCCAACCTCCCCTCCATTCCGGCGTACAACGCACCGGTCCGCTTCCGCATCAGCCTGCCGACGCCGTATGCTTGCCTGCCAGAAGCCCCTTTTTTCGCTGCCGGACGACCTGCACTACCTGAACTGCGCCTACATGTCGCCGCTGGCGCGGCCCGTGGAGGCGGCGGGGGTGGCCGGGATGCAGCGCAAGCGCGTCCCTTCGACCATCGGGCCGGAGGATTTTTTCGCGCAGAGCGACGCCGCGCGGCGACTCTTCGCCCGGCTGGTCCACGCCGAGGCTGAGCGTGTGGCGTTGATCCCGGCGGCCTCCTACGGCCTGGCCACCGTGGCGCGCAACGTGCCGGTGCGGCGCGGGCAGAACCTGGTGGTGGTGCACGAGCAGTTTCCGAGCAACGTCTACCCGTGGATGCGCCTGGCGCGCGAGGCCGGCGCCGAGCTACGCGTGGTCCGCCCGCCGGAGCACGGGCCGCGCGGCGCGCGCTGGAACGAACGCCTCCTCGAAGCCCTCGACGCCGACACGGCCCTGGTCGCGCTGGGCGCCGTCCACTGGGCCGACGGCACGCGCTTCGACCTCGACGCCGTCGGGGCGCGGGCGCGCGAGGTGGGCGCCGTCTTCGTCGTGGACGGCACGCAGTCGGTGGGCGCGCTGCCCTTCGACGTGCGCACGACGCAGCCCGACGCGCTCATCTGCGCCGGGTACAAGTGGCTGCTCGGCCCCTACAGCATCGGTGTGGCCTACTTCGGCCCCCGTTTCGACGACGGCGTGCCGCTCGAAGAAAACTGGATCGGGCGGCGCGGCAGCGAGCGCTTCGACGGGCTGGTGCAGTACCAGGAGGCGTACCAGCCGGGCGCCGTCCGCTTCGACGTCGGCGAGCGCAGCAACTTCATCCTGGTGCCGATGCTGGTGGCCGCCCTCGAGCTGCTGCACGCCTGGGGTGTGGCGAACGTGCGCGCCTACTGCGCCGCGCTGACGCGGGACCTGCTGCGCGAGGCGCGCGATCTCGGTTTTGTGATCGAGGACGTGGTGGAACCGCACCTCTTCGGCGTGCGCGTGCCGCCGCGCCTGTCGATGGAACGCCTGCGGGAGGCCCTCGCCGCGCGCAACGTCGCCGTCTCGCTGCGCGGCGACGCCATCCGCATCTCGCCCCACGTCTACAACGACGCCGCCGACGTGGAGGCCCTGCGCGCGGCACTCCACGCCTGCCTGCAACCGGCCCCGCCCGTTCACTCGACGCCTTCGTGAGCGACGGCGCGGCGGTCGTGCCCGAAGATTGCCGCCAGCAGCGCCCGCGCCGCCGCGTAGACGCCGGGCGCTTCGCTTTCGCGCGGGCCGGCCACGTTGAGCACCTCGATGCCGTGCGCCTCGATCCACGCCGCCACGTCGTTGGCTTCGGGATGCTGCGTGAGGGAAACGAGCCGCAGCGGCTTGCCCTGCGCGTGCGCCTCGTCGATGGTCAGCGCGGTGCCGCCGGCGGGCTGGTCGAACAGCAGCACGAGGGTGGCGTCGCTGTCGCGGACGTTCCAGGCGGTGCGTTGGGCGGGGTCGGGCGAGGGCGTCTGGCGCAGCGGGTAGCGCCGGTCGATGACCCCGTCTTCGGCGAGGCGGCCGCCGGGGCACCAGCCGCCCGTCGGAAGGCCGCAGGCCGTCGCCGCGTCGAGCGCCGCGCGGTCCACGCCGGTCTGCCCGCCGGAGACGATTTTTCGGGGGTATTTCTTCGGGTTTCCCACCAATGGATTCGAGATACGTGAAACGTACGGGTGCTGACAGAAACGTTTCAGAGGCACCCTTACGTTTTACATTTTAGGCATCAACGTATCGAAAAACACCACCGCCTTCGCCTCCATGCCCCGCCTCTTCGTTGCCATCGACCTGCCGGAGGCGCACAAGACGCGCCTGGCGGCCCTGCGCGACGACGCCCTGAAGGCCCGCTGGACGGCGCCCGGACAGTTTCACCTGACGCTGCGCTTCCTCGGCGAGATGGATGAAGAGAGCCTGCCCGGCCTCGAAGCGGCGCTGACGCAGGTGCGGGAGCCGGCGTTTACGCTGCAAGGGCACGGCCTGGGCGTCTTTCCCTCGCTACGCCGGCCAGGCGTCCTCTTCGCCGCCATCGACCCTGCGCCGACGCTGGAGACCTTGCAGGCCCGCGTCGAGGCGGCAGTCCGTGCGCTCGGCGTCGAAGCCGAACAGAAACCGTTCCACCCGCACGTGACGCTGGCCCGGCTGAAGGGAGAATCGTTCCGGAAGGTGCGCGCCTTTTTGCAGGCGCACCGGGCCTTCGTGCTCGACCCCTTCGACGTGGCGCAGTTCCACCTCTACGCCAGCATCCTCCGCCCCGAAGGCAGCCTGCACCGGCGGCTACGGTCCTTCACGCTCGACGCCTGAGGGTTCGTTCCTCGAAAAAGTGGTACGGCGCAGGTTTTGGCAAACGACGACCGACGAAAGGCGATCGATGAGGGCCGAAAACAATCGTCGGTCGTCCATCGTCCGTCGCCGGGCTACGAGGCGTCGCCGTCGTCGCTGCCGAGTTCTTCGCCGAGCGCGCGCAGGGCCAGGACCAGGTTGGCCAGGAGCGACTCGACGCCCTGGTTAGGCCCCACGTTGACGAGCTTCACCTGATCGAGCGGTAGGCCCTTATAGATCGCTTCCGCCCTGTCGAGGATGGCCATCTGGACGTTGGTGGGCGTCATGGTCGCCTCCAGGGTCAGCCGTTCACGCAGCAGTTCGCGCTCGTGCGCGGCCTGCCGCTTCGCCTTTTCCAGTTCACCCTCCAGGCGCAGCCGTTCCAACTCCTGCTCCAGCACCAGGCGGGCGCTGCGGATCCGTTGCTGTTCCTCGAACAGCTTTTCCTCTTCCTGTTCCTGCTCCAGCCTCTTCCGGGCCAGGTAGACCGCGCGTTGGGTCTCCGCATCGGCCCGCTGCCGGGCCAGTTCGGTCTCCTGGGCGATCTTTTGCTGCTCAATCTCCCGGGCGGTGCTCATCCGGATCTTTTCGGCGCGCTTGTGGGCCTCTTGCCGGAAGGGCGTCTGCAAGTCTTCGAAGAGGTTCTGCGAAAGGATGACCACGTCGGTGATCTCGACAGTCTCCAGCCAGACGCCCCAGCCTTTGACCACCTCCTGCATGCTCACCCGAATCTTGTTGCGCATCTCCTCCCGGTTGGTGATGACCTCCTGGATGGTCGAGTTGGCGACGTGATGGCGGATGATGCTCTCGGCCAGGCGCGCGATGTTGTCGTTGGCCGGTTGCGGCGTGCCCGTTTCCAGGTCTCCGAGGTTCTGGTACGCCTTCCACGGACCATTTTCTTCTCGATAGACCACCCAGTTGACGAAGCCGCTGACCTCGATGCCCTGCATCTCTTTGGTGACCTGCTGGGCCTTGAACTGGAGCCGCTGAATGGAGGAGGGGAACCGCACCACCTGCTGCCCCCATCCGCGGAAGGTCGAAAGCCCGACGCCGGCTTTTACCATCCGGCCCTTGTGAATCACCAGCAGCCATTCGTTAGGCCGGGCCACGATCCAGCGGGACCTGATGCCCAGGAGCAGCAGGAGGGCGGCGGCGCCGCCGACCAGGACGAGGACGAGCACGTTCGTCATGACGATATCAATCCGTTCATGCCGGGCCGAGGCGAGAGCGCCTAGATCTGCGTCGGCGACGGGGGCGGGTCGCTGGCGGGGAAGGTAGCGGCCAGGATGTCGTCGCAGACGTCGGGCGTGGCGCGGGGCAGCACGCCGATCCACTCGGCGCAGCTACGGCGCGAGCGGAGGCAGGCGGCGTAGGCGGCGCGCAACTGCCCGTCGGCGTGTTCCATCGGCTCCATCGCCTCGGCGCAGGCTTCGGAGACGGCTATGCAGAAGGCAGCCAGTTCAGGGCCGAAGCGCGAGCCTCGTGTCAGGAAATTAGCCATCGCCAGGTTGACGTCGGCGCAGTCGTTGAGGAGGCGTATCAGCGAGGCTTCGGCCAGCGCGCCGCCTTCTCCGAGGCCGTAGGCCGCCGTCTCGAGGCACATTTTGTAGGTCTTGAGGCAGTCTGCAATGACCTCTTGTGCGCCGGGGCGGGTTGGGGGTTCATCGTCCGGAGCCTTCATGGGCGACCTCCTGGGGGGTAATCTATGCTATTTTTTGCTTATCTCCGAGCATCCGTTGTGTTTCGAGCAGCGACAGGTTTTTCATTGATCGAACAAGCGCGGCGATGCCGGGTATTTGCGCCCGGGCATGCGCTTTGCACCCGTTGGCCTGTACCCCGCAGTCTCCTCACCAACCGAGCCAGATTCGCATGAACGCGCGTCGTTTTGCCGTTAGCCTGGCGTTGCTGGCCGCCGCTGTCCTGAGCGTTGGACACCCGCCGGCCTTCGCCCAGGATGCCGGGGCCGTCTTCGAGCGGCTCCTCAAGAAGTACCACGCCATCACCGGCCTGCGCGCCGCCTTTACGCAGACGACGACCTCGGCCTACGCCGACGGCGAAGACACCTTCCGGGGCGTGCTCATCCTCCAGGGCGAGAAGTACCGCGTCGAAACCGGCGCCGAGATCCTCGTCGTCGACGGCGAGGTGCTCACCGTCTACCGGCCCGTCGAGAAGCAGGTGTTGATCAACGACGTGACGGAGGACGAGAACTCGTTTTCGCCCTCGGAATTTCTGCTCCACTACGACCGGCGGTTCGAGGTGGCCGGCGTCGAGACGGCGCAGCTGGGCGGGCAGCGGCACTTCAAGCTCCGCCTGCGGCCCAAAAACCCCGACTCGTTCTTTCGCGAGGCCACGCTCTGGATGCGCGACCGCGACGACCTGATCACGCGCCTGGAGTTGACCGACGCCAACGAGACGCGCATGGTCTTCACGCTCACGGACATCGAACTCAACCCGGTCCTCGACGCCGCCACGTTCACCTTCACGCCGCCCGAGGGCGTCGAGGTGATCGATTTGCGCTCCTGACGAAACCTCCGCGCCCGGCAGCGATTTAGCAAGCGGAGCAGGCCCCCCTGCTTCGCTTTTTTTTCGGCCCTGCCCTCCAGCCCTCGTACCGCCTGTGATACCCAATCCGCTTGTGCGATTTACTTCGTCGGTTGCCTACGGCTCGTGTGGGTATGGAGGTATGGACGTATGGACGAGGGGAAGGCGCCTCACGGCTCGGCAACGTCGTCCACACAGCCTGCCCCGGACTTGATCCAGGGTCCACCCGTCCGCTCGTCCACACCACAACAAATCAACAGGATTTGGTATGACGTCGCGCGCACGCAAAATCCTGGCACAGCTCGGAAGTTTCGTCCTGGCCGGCGTGCTGCTCTACCTGGCGCTGCGCGGCGTCGATTTCGGCGAGGTGGGGCAGGCTTTGCGCGAGGCCGACTACGGGTGGATCGCGCCGCTGGGGGTCGTCGTGTTGCTGAGCCACCTGGTGCGGGCGTGGCGGTGGCAGGTGTTGCTGGAGGCTCTGCCGCCTTCGTCGCCGGAGCAGGCGCCGCGCCGCGTCTCGCTCAAGTCGGCTTTTTATTCGTTGATGATCGGCTACATGGTCAACTACGCCGCGCCGCGCCTGGGCGAGGTGGTGCGTACGGCCAACCTGTCGGCGCAGCAGCGGCTCTCGTTCAGCGGCGTGCTGGGCACCGTCGTGGTGGAGCGCATCCTGGACGTGGCGACGCTGGCGGTGGCGCTCGTGAGCGTGTTCTTGCTGCTGCTGGACCGCTCGGCCACGCTGCACGAGCTTTTCGTCCGGCCCATCGCCGCGCAACTGGGGAGCGTGCCGGTGCTGGCGCTGCTGGGCCTGTTCCTCGGCGCGGCCATCCTGGCGGTGCTCCTGCTGCGGGCGACGCTCCGGCGCGGCGACTCGCGGGCGGGGCGTTTCTGGAGCCGGCGCGTGGCGCCCATCCTGGCTTCGTTCAAAGACGGCCTGGCGACGTTGCTGCGTAGCCCGCGCCGCTTCACGCTCGTCTTCAGCACGGCGGCCATGTGGCTGTGCTACCTGCTGATGGCCTACATTCCGATGGTGATGTTCGGCATGACCGGCCCCGGCGGGCTGACGATGCTCGACGCCTGGAGCATCATGTGTCTGGGCGCCGTGGGCGTCGCCGTCCCGTCGCCGGGCGGCGTGGGGAGTTACCATTACATCACCATCCAGGCGCTGGTGTACCTGTTCGGCGTCGGCCAGGCGGTGGCCACCAGCTACGCCGTCTTCGTGCACGGGGGGCAGTTGGTGCTCTACGTGCTCGTCGGCGTCGTGTGCCTGCTGCTGCAAGGTACGGGCCTGGGCGCCTTGCGCGCCACGACGCAGGCCGCCCGAGACGACGCGCCCCCGGCCACCGCCGAGATCCGCCATGACCGCACGCAGCCATAACGCGCACCGCAGGACGGCGGGAGGATGGCTGGCGGCGGCGCTGCTGGTCTTCGCCGTCGTGGGGATGCGCCCGGCGGCGGCGCAGGCACAGGCGGCGCCTTACGACCATCCCCTCTTCACCGGCCCGGTGCGCGAGGCGCCCGAACCCGGCTTCGACCAGGAGCACCTGCGCCTGGCGCTCCGCTTCGACGCCCCCCGGCGCCGCGTCTTCGGCGAGGCCACGCTGCGCCTGCGGCCCCTCGACACCTCGCTCGACACCCTCCGCCTCCACGCCGCCGGCCTGGCCATCGACAGCGTGCTCGTGGGTGCGGTCGACTCGGCGAAGGTGGCCGCCGCCTTCCGCACGGACCAGGCCGAGGCG
>JBFGTT010000110.1:0-8286 GCA_041565995.1 Rhodothermales bacterium | reverse complement strand
GAGGCCCTCGCGCCAGACTTCGCGGGCGCTCTCGGCGTCGGCGGCGGCTTCGTAGGCACGGCCCAGCCAGTAGGACGCCGCGCCGTGCACGGCGGAGACGTAAGCCGGATCGCCCTCGAAGACGCGCTCCAGGGCGTCGATGGCGGCCTCGGCCTGCCCGGCTGCGAACGCCTCTGCGGCCCGGACCACGGCGGCTTCGGGCGCCGCGTCCTGCCGGGCCTGGCTCGGCGACGCCGCCAGCAGCGCCAGCAGCAGCGCGCCCACCCCCACGCGGCATGGTCGCAAATACCTCATCGCATGGATCCTCCGGGATGTATCAAGCGGAAGATGGAGGATGGCCCGGCACGCCGGCGGCGGAGTCTATCCCCGCTCCTCGATCCTCGTTCGCTCCCCTCCCGGCTACAACGGATCAGCCGGATTCCCGATCCCCACGAACCAACGAGGGGCTGCCCCGCCGGAGAGCAGCCCCTCGCCCCTCCGACCGGCCTGCTTCACGCAAGGCGGGACGGGCAGACAAGCCGCCTGCGCCGCCGAAGCCGCCGGGCGAAAGAGGTCACAACAAATCCGGTGGATTTGTTGTGGTATGGCCGAGCGCACAGCCTGCCCCGGACTTGATCCGGGGTCCATACCCAAACCGCGCAAGCGGATTTGGCGTCAGAGGTTCTCGTTCTGGTTGCGCTCGCTCTGCGTGATGGGCAGAAACTGCCAGGTGTTCGGCCCCAGGTGCCAGCGGTCGAACCGGCGCTGGTCGGCCAGGCGCATCCCCGAGGCGAAGAACTCCTTCTCCCGTTCGAAGGCGAGCGTGTCCATGTCGAGGGCGGCCAGCGCCGGCAGGCCGTGGCTGGCGCGCACCTGGTTGACGCGGCCCAGCGCGCCTGCCGCGTCACCGCCGCGCAGGTCCACCTCGGCCACGATCAACGCGCCCTCCTGCCAGGTCAGGAAGTCGAGGGGCGTGTCCCGGTCGTTGTATTTGCCCTGGCGGTAGAACGTGGTGGGCGGGCTGTCGTTGCCGGTGATGGCCGTCAGCGGCACCCGCACGGCCTCGGCCGGGTCGGCGTCGACGAGGGCCTTGTAGCGGAAGTCGCACACCCACTGCGTGCGTCCGGGGCCGGCGGCAATCCAGTACTCGTTGACCGACTCGACGCTGTGGCGCGACTGGAAGGGCGCATCGCCTTCCTGGAGGCCGTTGAGCGCCGCGGTGCGCGCCGCGTCGAACTCCCCTTTGTAGAGGTGGATGCGGGCGATGAGCGTGTTGACGGCGCGCCGCTGCGCCTCGGTGCCGACGCCCAGCGCCGCGTTGAGCTTTTCGAGGGCCAGGTCGTACATCTGCGGCGCCGGGATGAACGGACCGGCGTTGATGACGCCGCCGCCGTCGCGAGGCGTCAGGGCGATGTAGGTGGCGTAGAAGTAGCGCGCCACGCCGCCGAAGAAGTGGCCCGTGAACTCTGCCTGGCGCTTCAACTCGGCGTCCGAGAACTCGATCTGGGCGATGCGTTCGAGCAGGTTGTCGGCGAAGAAGCGCACCTCACCCAGGTCGTTGTAGACCCCGTCGACCGAGTTGTTGGCGAAGGTGATGTCGCCCTCGTCGATCTCCCGGAAAGACGGGAAGGTGGCGTTGGGCACGCGCTGGTCGAAGATGAACTGGTCGGAGAGGCCGTCGGAGTAGGCGGCCAGGCGGTCGTGCGTGGTGGCGAAGCGCGTCTCGACGCCGGCGATGAGGAAGGGCACCTGCCCCTCGGTGGTCAGCTGGTCGTCGTCGATGCTGTCGATGGGCAGGTCTACGTCCTCGACGAAGCTATCGCAGGCCGCCACGAGCGTGGCCAGCAGCGCCACGGTCAGGAGGGTCGATAGAAAGTTACGCATGGCGATATCTCGAAAAAGTGGTCGTCTCGCGAAAGAAGCCGGTAGGCCGCCTGCTCAGAGGCCGATGCTTAGGGTGCCGTAGATGACCCTCGGGCTCGGCAGCGTCAGGAAGTCCTGCGCGCGGCTGGCGTCGCGGGCGCCCCGGAAGTTGACCTCCGGATCCGGCCCCTTGTAGTTGCTCGACGTGTAGACGTTGCGCGCGGCGATGGTCAGGCTCAGGCTGCGCACGTACTTGTTGCCCCGCCACTTGCGCAGCAGGTCCGTGAAGTCGTAGCGCAGGCTGACCTCGCGCAGCTTGAAGAAGTCGGCCTCCTCAATCCAGTTGCCGTCGGTATCGACGCCGCCGACGCTGAACTCGGTGCGGGCGACGGTCTCGGCGGCCTCGCGGTATTCGGGCGAGCCGACCGTGAAGGCCTGCAGGTCGAGGTCCTGGAACTCTGGCAGGATGTTGTCCTGGTCGTCGCAGAAGCCCACGGCGCAGGCGTCTACCTGGCCGATCTGCACGCGGGCCACGTTGCGTTCGAGGTAGGCCCCGAAGCGCCGCGAGAACAGCAGCGTGTTGTTGAAGACGCTGTTGCCGAGGCTCCAGTCCGCCAGCGCGTTGACGTTGAAGTTTCTCAGGAAGCGGACGTTGAGCGAGAACGAGCCGTTGTGTTCGGGATAGGGCAACCCGAAGAACTTGCGGTCGGGTTCGCCGTCGCCGTCGGCATCGGTAGTGGTCAACTCGGCGCCTTCGTAGGAGCCGTCCGCGTTAAACTTGGCGCGCGAGGACCAGGTGTAGAAGGCGTCGCGCGGCAGCCCCTCCTTGATCACGTTGAGGTCGAAGGCGTCGAAGATGGGCTGCGCGCCGCCGAGGTCGTCGACCTCGTTCTGCTGGTAGTTCCAGATGGCCGTGAAATCGACGCCGTAGTTGCGCGTGCGCACCGGCGCCGCCGAGAGGCTGGCTTCGAAGCCCCAGCCGCGCGAGCCGCCCACGTTGAAGGGCACGGCGCTGGCCGTCAGGCCCGTCGAAGGGGCGTTGTTGAAGTCGATGATGGACTCTTCGGCCCACTGCCAGTAGTAGGTGAAGTCCAGCCCGACGTTGTTGAACAACTCCGATTCGAGGCCCACTTCGAGCTCGCGCACGCGCTCCGGCTCAATCTCGATGTTGCCGATGAAGTCCACCACGGCACCGGCGCCGTAGCCCGAAGGCTCGGCCTCCCAGCGCAGGGGCGACTTGTCGAGCAGGCCGGGCAACTGGCCCGTCTCGCCGTAGGCGGCGCGCAGCTTGAGGAAGTTGACCGGGCGCGGCAGCAGGCCGGGGAACTCGTCCAGGCGCACGGCGAAGCTGGCCTTCGGATAAAAGATGGCCGGCGCCTCGGCGCCGACGGCGCTGGCGAAGTCGCGCCGCAGCCCCAGCGTCAGGAAGAAGCGGTCCTGGAAGGCGAACTCCTGCTGGCCGAAGAGGCCCGCCTCGCGCGTGTGCAGGAAGCTTTCATCGCCCTGGATGAAATCCGCGCCGGCGCCGATGTTGGTGATCAACTCGGACTGGAAGTTCTGCTTGGTGAAGAAGAACGTCCGCAGGATGCGGTTGAAGGCCTGTCCGCCCACAATGGTCGTCGCCTCCAGCGAGGGGGTGATGCGGTAGCCGTAGCGAACGTTGAGGTCGTAGGTGTACTGCTCGTTGCGCCGGTTGAGCACGTTGCGCTCGCCGTTGGTGCGCGCGGCGTAGGAGAGGTTCGAGGGGAAGGTCTCGTCGTTGCGCAAATCGGTGCCGTCGAAGCCCACCGACGCCCGGATCCTGAGGTTGTCGATGGGGCTGTACTCGGCCTCGACCGAGCCGAGGAAACGCGAGATGCGCTGCACGTTCTCGATGCCCTCGATGGCCGTCGAGTCGGTGAAGATGAAGGGTGTCGAGGAGAGCAGCGTGTTGCCGAGGTAGCCGAAGATGTTGTTGTCGTTCTGCGGGCGGAAGATCTGGTTGAGGGTGTAGTTGGTGTTGGCGCGCACGGCCACCCGTTGCAGCGGGAAGGCCTCGAAGTTGGCGCGGAAGCTCTGGCGGTCCTGCTCGTTGTTGCGCAGGTGGCCTTCCTCGAAGCGCTTGTCGTAGGAGGCGAAGTAGCGCACCACGTCGGAGCCACCCGAGACGCTCAGCGAATGCTCGGCGATGGTCCCGTTGCGGAAGAAGTCGTTGGCGATGTCGGGGTTGGCGGCGTTGTCGCGCGTGTACTTTTCGGCCTGCTCGTTGGCCCCGATGACGCCCTTGTAGGTGACGCTGAAGGGGACGAGGCCGCCGCCGCCGAGGCGTCCGCGCTTGGTCTTGATGAGCACCACGCCGTTGGAGCCGCTGGTGCCGTAGAGCGCCGCGCCCGCCGGCCCCTTGAGGATGTCGATCGACTCGATGTCTTCGGGGTTGAGGCTCGCCAGCATCGAGACGCCCTGGCCGCCGGCGCCGAAGCCGCCGACCTCCGCGTTGTCGATGCGCACGCCGTCGACGTAGATGACCGGCTGGCCGTCGCCGTTGAGGCCCGTCGAAGAGCGCATCACGAAGCGGATGCCGCCGCCGACGTTGCCCGAAGCCGGCGCCACGCTGACGCCGGCCACCTTGCCGTTGACGAGCTGCGAGACGTCCTGGTAGGCGTTCTGCTTGAGCAGGTCCTCGGTCTTGATGCTCGAGACGGCCACTTCGGCCCGCGCACGCGACGTGGCCGAGGCGATGCCCGTAACGACCACCTCCTCCAGCCCGGTGAAGTCGGGCGGCAGGGCCACGTCGAGCGTGTTGGCGCCCGCCGAGATCGTCACGGGCCGCGTCGTCGTCCGGTAGCCTACGAACGAGACGCGCACGGTATAGCTGCCCACCGGGATGTCGGCGACGCGGTACCGCCCCTCTACGTCGGTGGCCGTGCCGGAGCCGAGTTGTTCGATGAACAGGTTGGCGCCCGGCAGCGGATCGCCGGACTCGCCGTCGGTGACGATGCCGCTGAGGCTGCCCGTCTGAGCCAACGCCAGTCCGGGCACAAAGAACAGCAGCAGCAACGCCGCCAGGCCTGGTTTCGTGATGAAGGTTCGCATGGTACCCTCCGTATCTTTGATGAGTGGCAGCGGTAGTGCGGGGCCGCCGCGCGCAGGGACGGGCCGTACGGCTCGCAGGGGTGGAAGCCTGCGCACACCGGTGGAGCGCCATCGGCGTGCCTGCCTCCCGGTAGAGGGGAACGTGGCATGCAGCAGGGAGGCACCCCGACATTTTCTTGCAGCAAAGCTATTGCTCTGAAAAGACGGTTCCCTGATTTTTGGGGCTTAGCGGTAGGCTCGCCCCTACGAACGGTGCCCGCCCTTCCCTGAACCGTGCGACGCGGCTATGCCCTCCCGCCGCGCGGCCTCGGGCGCCTGCGACGGTTATTGCCCGCCCAGGATCAGCGGCAGGCCGTCCTGGCCGCCGCCGACGATGATCGTCTTCGTGTTGGGCGACTCGGCCAGCCGCTGCGTGGCCTCGATGCCCTTGAAGCGCAAAAACTGCTGCGAGAGGCTGCCGGTGATGATGCGCTGGTACTCGGCCTGCCCCTCGGCCTCGATCTTCTTGCGCTGCGCCTCGAGCTCCTCCTTCTGCAACAGAAACTCGTAACGCTGGGCCTCCTGCTCCTCTTGCAGCTTGCGCTCGATGGCCTGCTTGAGCTGCGGCGGCAGGCTCACGTCGCGGATGAGCACCGCCTCCACGATGATGTGCCCCGTCGCCACCGCCGTCTTGACGCGCTCGAAGATCTGCTCCTGCAACTCGGTCCGCTTGCTCGAATAGAGCTGCTCCGGCGTGTACCGGCCTACCACCTCTCGCATGGCGCTGCGCAACTGCGGCTGGACGAGCTTGGTGTAATAATCGGTGCCGTACTGCGTGTGCAGCAGCGGCAACGCGTCGATCCTGGGCCGCCAGATGATCGATACGTCCACGTCGATCGAGAGGCCGTCGGAGGAGAGCACCTGCCCCTGTTCGAGCTTCTCCTGGTTGCGCACGTCGTAGCGGATGACCTCCACCCAGGGCGCGTGGATCTTGAGGCCCTCGCCGTACGTCTGCTGCAGGTTGGTGCCGCCGAAGATGCTGTAGCGCACGCCGGCCTCACCCGAACGGATGGACGTAGACATGCAGCCGGCCGCCATCGCGGCTATCACCAGAAAAATCAGCACGCCGACGGCCAGCCGTACGAGCGCCTGGGTGGGGTTGGTCGAGGATCTTGCCATATCGGTTGCTCCTGACTTTGGTTCGTGAATGCGGGAATGCCCGCCTCCGGACATCCCCCGTCGAGGGGCCGCCTGCCTCAAGGAGGCCGCCCGTGCCTGCCATTTTATGAATTTTGACGGCGGAAAACCGCCCGGAAGCGCCTGCCGGGCCGGGCATCGCGGCCTGGCCGAAGCCACGCGTCAAAATTTACAGAAAGTATCACGGAAGATTCATGCCCGTAACACCGGTTGTGCCGCCGGCGTTTTATACTACGCGGGGCCGCGCCAAGGAACAAAGCGTGAAACGTACAACGTAAGGGTGCCCGCGGAGCCGTTGCGCCGCAGCGCCCCGGCGTCGAAGGTTTTCCCGCGTCGCAAGCCTCCCCTGATCAGCGTACGGCGCCGCCCCGGCCGCCTGCTTATGCCTCCTGCACCCTCCATCGACCCGGCCACGCTGGCAGCCCTGGAAGATGCCCTGGGCAAGAACCGCTTGCGGCGGGACGTAGTCCTGGCGCCCTACACCACCTTCAAGATAGGCGGCCCGGCGGACTTCTTCTTCGAGGCCCGCACCGCCGACGAACTCGCCGAGGCCGTCCTGGCGGCGCGCCGGCTCGAGGTGCACCACTTCCTCCTCGGCGTCGGCGCCAACATCCTCGTCGGCGACGGGGGGTTTCGCGGCCTGGTCATCCGCAACGCCGCCGTCCACGCCCGCGTCCGGCCCGACCGGCATCAAGTCTGGGCCGAGAGCGGCGCCATCGTCTACCCGGACGTGATCGAGATGGCCGTCTCGGCGGGGCTTTCGGGGCTGGAGCACTACGTGGGCATCCCCTCGACCGTCGGCGGGGCGCTCTGGCAAAACCTGCACTTCCTCGCGCCCCCGCCCCTGCGCGAGCGGACCATGTTCATCGAAGAGGTGCTGCTGGAGGCCGACCTGCTGACCCAGGAAAACGAGCGCCGCACCGTCGGCGTGGCGTATTTTGAGTTCGGCTACGACGCCTCGATCCTGCACACGCGCGACGACGTGGTGCTGACGGCCACCTTCCAGCTGGCGCCGGGCGACGAAGCGCGCATGCGCGAGATCATGGCGGCCAACCTGGCCTGGCGCGCCGAACGCCACCCCCCGCTCGACACCGAGCCGAGCGTCGGGTCGATCTTCAAGAAAATCGACGGCATCGGCGCCGGGCGGCTCATCGACCAGTGCGGGCTTAAGGGCGCCTGCATCGGCGGGGTCGTCGTCACGCATCGCCACGCCAACATCATGATCAACCGGGGCGGCGCCCGCGCCGCCGACGTGCGCGCGCTGATCGACTACGTGCAGCAGGTCGTCGAGCGCGAGACGGGCTACCGGCTCGAGACCGAGATCGCCTTCATCGGCGCTTTCGCCCCGCCCACGCCCGCCGAGCCGGTGTTCCTGCCGCGCCCGCCGGGCCTCGTCACGGCGGAAGAACGCGCCGCGCAACGCGCCTCCGAAGAGCAGGCAGCCCAGCGTGGGGCGGCGTGAGATGCGGGGAGCGGAGGGCGGAAGGCGCGTTTTCTTTTCGTTCCCCGCCCTTCGGGCTAAGGACGCAAGCGTTGCGTCTACCACGGACAACGAACCACGGACGCATGACGGACTGGCTCTACGGCGCCTGGGCGGTGTTCGCCAAGGACCTCAAGCTCGAACTGCGCAGCCGCTACGCGGTCAACCTGCTGTTGATGTTCGTGCTGGCGGCGCTGCTGCTGGTGGCCTTCGCCGTGGGGCAGGAGCCGGTCAGCGAGCGCGTGCAGGCGGCGCTGCTGTGGGTGGTGATCCTGTTCTCGTCGGCCATCGGGCTGGGGCGGGCCTTCATCGCCGAGGAGGAACGCGGCACGGTGCTGCTGTTGCAACTCAACACGCGCGGCAGCATGGTCTACGCCGGCAAGCTGCTTTTTAACTTCCTGTTAGTTTTGGGACTGAACCTCGTGGCCCTGGGAGCTTTTTTCGTACTCTTGCACGTTGAAGTGAGGCTGCCGGGGCTGCTGCTGCTGACGCTGATGCTGGGCGCGCTCGGCCTGGCAGGGGCCACGACGCTGCTGGCGGCCATCATCGCGCGGACGGCCAACCGGGGGCCGCTGCTGCCGGTGCTGCTTTTCCCGCTGCTGATTCCGCTGCTGCTCTCGGTCGTCGGCGCCACGCGCCACGCGCTGCCGGGCGGTCTCGGCTGGGCGGCCTCCGCCGACGCGCTCCTGGCGCTGACGGGCTTCGCCGGCGTGGTC
>JBFGTT010000109.1:0-8304 GCA_041565995.1 Rhodothermales bacterium | reverse complement strand
CCGCGGCGCGCGGCGCGTGGCGGGCAACGGGGTGGATCTCGTCTGGGCGCCTGCCGGCCCCGGCTGGCCCGGGCAGTCGGCGACGTGGGAGGAAGCCATGCAGGCCTGCGCCGCGCTGGACAGCGCCGGTGTACAGCGGGTCGATCCCGCCTATCGCCTCCTCGACGCCCGCGCCGCCGAACGCTACCGGGGCGAGCACGAACCCCTCGACCCCGTCGCCGGCCACATCCCCGGCGCGGTCTCGGCGCCGTGGGCCGAAAACCTGGACGCCGCCGGCTGCTTCCTCCCGCCCGAAGCGCTCCGCGCGCGCTTCGAAACCGTCCTGGGCGACGTGCCGCCCGACGGGGTGATCAGCTACTGCGGCTCCGGCGTGACGGCGGCGCACAACCTGCTGGCGCTGGCCCACGCCGGCCTCGACGGCGCCCGCCTCTACCCCGGCTCCTGGAGCCACTGGATCACCGACCCGGAGCGTCCGGTGGCCCGGGATGCTTCGACGGGCTGACCTCGAAGTCGTAGTCCATCACGTCGCACACGGGCCGGTAGCCGATGTGCTGGTAGATGCGGTTCGAGGTAGGGTTGGAGCGGTCGGTGTAGAGAAAGCAGCAGGAGAGGCCGGTGCCGAGCAGGTGCCGGCTCAGCGCGGCCACGCAGGCCGAGGCATAGCCGCGTCCGCGCAGGGCCGGCGGCGTGTAGACGTAGCCGATCCGCGCGCCGTGGGGCGTCCGGGCCGTCCATCCGGCCATCGACACCGGCCCGTCATCGTCCCAGAAATACAGGGCGCCGTGGGCGATGCGCTCCCCGGCGAAGGCGCGCGGGTCGGGGCCGTGCATGTGCGTCTCGGCGTTGAAGTCGGTGAGCCATTGCGCCGTCAGGTCCGCGTCCGCCGGCGTAGCGGCGCGCAGGCGTCCGGGCGGCATCCGGGGGGGTGGGATCACCTCGTCGAGTTGATAGATGCGCTGGCGAAGGCCGGGGCGGGTGTGCACGCCGTGCCGGCGGCTCCAGCCTTCGGCGAAGCGTTGCACCTGCGGCATCGGCCCCAGCACCGCCGGGAGCGCGTCGTAGACGCCGGCCACGTCCTCCACCAGCAGCGGCAGCGCCGCCTCCGGCATCCGGGTCAGCCCCAGCTTGTAGGGTGGCGTGCGGAAGGCGCACCCGGCAACGCCGTCTGCGTCCTCGACCGTGGCGAGGTAGATTTCCTGCGCGGGGTCCTCGGCGGAGGCGGCCAGCCGGTAGGCGATGCCGAGCAGGAGGTTGTGCTCCGCCTCGGCCTGCAGCAGCCACGCCTCGGCCCGGCGCAGAAAGGCGGCGGCGTCCGGATGTCGTTGGATTCGGTAGCTCATCGCTCGCGGCATGCAGCCAACGTGCCCGCGTTACGCCTCGACGCGTCCGTCGTACCGATGTTGCCACGTCGCTCTCCGGCGGGCGTCGAGCGTCGAGAGGATCTGGCCGAGGTGCGCCAGCGAGTCGAGGTTGTGCACGGGCAGGAAGTCGTCGAGGTAGGGGAGGGCGGCCTGCATGCCCCGCGTGAGCGGCTCGTAGGCGTCGTAGCCCAGCAGCGGGTTGAGCCAGAGCAGGCGGTGGCAACTGCGGCGCAGGCGGGCCATCTCGCGCGCCAGCAGGTCGATGTCGCCCCGGTCGCAGCCGTCGCTGATGACGAGCACGACGCCGCCGCTGCGCAGGGTGCGCCGGAGCCAGTGGTAGTTGAAGTCCTTGAGCGCCTCGCCGATGCGGGTGCCGCCGGCCCAGTCTTCGACGGCCCGCGTGGCGGCGGCCACGGCGTCGTCGATGTCGCGGCGGCGCAGGTAGCGGGTGATGCGTGTCAGGCGCGTGCCGAAGACGAAGCTCTCGACGCGGTCGAAGCCGTCGGTGACGGCGTGCATGAAGTGCAGCAGCATGCGCGCGTAGCGTTCCATGGAGCCGCTGATGTCGCAGAGCACGACGATGGGGCGCGGCTTCGTCTTGGGACCCTGGTGGCGCAGGCGGATCAGTTCGCCGTGGTGGCGCAGGCCCTGCCGCATCGTCGCCCGGAGGTTGAGTTGCCGGCCTTTCTCGCGCGGCGAGCGCCGCCGTACGGCCCGCTCGGCCAGGGGCCAGCGCAGGTCCCGGATGAAGGCCTTCGCCGCCGCCACCTCCTCCGCCGTGAAGTCCGCAAAGTCCTTCTTGCGCAGCACCTCGTCGGCGCTGTAGGTAGCCAGGCGTTCGACGGCGGTTTTCTGGGGATCCGGTGGGCGGGTGCTGCGGCGCTTCGTGCCCGGCTCGGCCAGGGCCTGCTGCGCGCGCGTCTGCTGACGGGGGCGCTCCGGCGGCGGCGCGGGCGTCTTCGGCAGCATCAGCGCCATCATCTGGAACAACTGCGCAGGCGCACGCCAGAACAATTGGAAGGCCTGGTCGAAGAGTTCGACGTGTTCGCGCCGCTGGACGAAGACGCCGAAGAGGGCCTGGTAGACGTCGTCGCGCCGCCGCACGCCTACCCACTCGACGGCCCGCACGGCGTCCATGATCTGGTGCGAGCCTACGGGCAGCCCCGCCCGCCGCAGCACCCGCCCGAAGGAGACGATGTGGTCGGCCAGGGCGGTGTCGAGGCGATCTTCCGAATTCGTGTGCATGAAGGAATCGTTTCCTACCTTGGGACGCCGCGTGGCGGTTCGAGACGACCTTCTCGCTGATCGACGCACCCCTTGTATGAGTCAACGAATCCTCTTGTTCACGGGCAAGGGCGGCGTCGGCAAGACGACGTGCGCCGCCGCTACCGCCGTGCGCGCCGCCGAGCGCGGCCTCAAAACGCTCGTGCTCTCGTCGGATCCCGCCCACAGCCTCGCCGACGCGCTCGACCGCAAGCTGGGGCCGGAGCCGGAAGAGATCCTGCCCAACCTCTTCGCGCAGGAGGTGGATCTCTACTACTCGATGAAAAAATACTGGGGCAACATGCGCGCGTTGCTGCTGACGGTCTTCCGCTGGCAGGGCGTCAGTGAGGTGGCGGCGGAGGAGCTGGCGGCGCTGCCCGGCATGAACGAAGGCTCGGTGCTGCTGTGGCTCGAACAGGCCCACCGCGAAGGCGCCTACGAGTTGATCGTCGTAGACAGCGCGCCCACGGGCGAGACGCTGACGCTGCTGACGCTGCCGCAGGTGACCCAGTGGTGGGTCTCGAAGGCGTTTCCGCTGCAGAAGGCGGCCATCAAGACGGTCGGGTTTGCCGTGCGCAAGGCCACCGGCATCCCGCTCGACAAGGGCTACGCAGAACTCGACGCGCTCTTCGAGCAGCTCAAGGCCATCCAGCAGGTGCTCAGCGACCCCGGCGTGAGCTCGGTGCGCCTGGTCGTCAATCCCGAACGGATGGTCATCGAGGAGGCGCGGCGGGCCTACACCTACCTGCAACTCTACGGCTACGCCGTCGATGCCGTCATCGTCAACCGCATCTTTCCGAAGACGGGCGCCGGCAAGGCGATGCAGAAGTACGTCGCCGCGCAGGCGGGCCACCTGGCGGAGATCGAGGCCAGCTTCGCGCCGCTGCCCATCCTGCGCGTGCCGCACCTGGGCCAGGAGGTCTTCGGCGTGGACCTGCTGCGGCGCGTCGGCAGGCGCCTCTACGGCAAGACCGACCCCGCCGCCGTGCGCTACCGCGAGCAGACCTTCAAACTCAGCGCCGACGACGGCGCCTACCTGCTGGAGATCCGCCTGCCGCTCGTCGAAGAAGAGGAATTTACGGCGAATCGTTACGGCGACCAGCTCGTGATCCAGATTCAGAACCAGCGTAGAAACTATCTTCTACCGAGATTCCTGACCTACTACACGCTGGCCGAGAGCCGGATCGAAGCGGGCTGGCTCCGCGTCCGCTTCGAACCGACGGAGGAGGCGGCGTAGCGCGTGAGGGGGCTTTGCTGCGATGCGGCTGCCGGCACCCTTACGTTTTTCGCACCGCAGGACCCGACATCTGGCAAGAAGATCCGAGAGGCTACCGCTATGTTCATCCCCAGCATGCTACTCAAGAAGCTCTACACCATCGGGAGCCTGGAGAATGCCGACGCCGGCGTCGCCTTTGCCCTCAAAAACCGGCTCAGCGACGCGCGCATCACCGGGCTGCGCGGCATCAAGATCAACGGGCAGGAGATCCCCCGTAGCCTCATCCGCCTGCACCTGGGCCAGGACCGGTTCACGCCCGACGACCTCTCCAAGCAAACGCCCGCCGAGTTCCCGCTACGGCAGGTCGTCCGGCTCCTGATCGAGCGCGAGCCGCTGCCCGAGGGCAAGCACGAGATCGAGATCGCCGTCGATACCGAGCCTTTCGGCAAGATCAAGTTTTCGGTGGACGACACGATTGCCCACGAGCAGGAAAACCGCGTCCGCATCCCCCGCAACGACGAAGACGATTACGGGGAGGCCGCCATCCGGAAGCGGCAGCAGTTCGTCGAGGAGTACACGGGCGTCCGGCTCGAACACGTGGCTCACTACTCGTTCGAACCGCACCGGGTGCAGGGCAACGTCGAGCATTTTACGGGCGTGGCGCAGGTGCCCATCGGCCTGGCCGGGCCTATCCGGATCAACGGCGAGCACGCCAGGGGGGACTTCCTGATCCCGCTGGCGACCTCCGAGGGCACGCTCGTGGCTTCCTACAACCGGGGCATCAAGCTGCTCAACCTGTGCGGCGGCGCCACCTGCACCGTCAGCGGCGACGCCATGCAGCGCGCCCCGGTGTTCGTCTTCCAGAACGCCCGCGAGGCCCGCGACTTCGCGGCGTGGGTCGAAGAGCACTTCGAAACAATCGCCGAGGAAGCCGAGGCCACCTCCAGCGTGGCGAAGCTCCAGTACATCGACACCTTCCTCTCGAACAAGTTCGCCTACCTGCGCTTCAACTTTTCCACGGGCGACGCTGCCGGGCAGAACATGGTGGGCCGCGCCACCTTCGCCGCCTGCTCCTGGATCCTCGATCACTACGAGGGCGTCGTGCATTTTTACCTGGAGAGCAACCTGGCCACCGACAAGAAGGCCTCGCAGGTCAACGTGATGCGCACGCGCGGCAAACGCGTCGTCGCCGAGGCCGTCGTCAAGCGGGAGGTGTTGGTGCAGCACATGCGCGTGACGCCCGAAACGCTGGCCTACCACGGGCAGGTCGCCAACGTCGGGGCGCTGCTCTCGGGCGCCAACAACAACGGGCTGCACTCGGCCAACGCCATCACGGCCATGTTCATCGCGACGGGGCAGGACGTGGCGAACGTCTCGGAGTCGTCGGCGGGCATCATCTACACCGAGTTGACGCCGGAGGGCGATCTCTACATCTCGATCACCATTCCGTCGCTCATCGTGGCGACCTACGGCGGCGGCACGGGCCTGCCCACGCAACGCGAGTGCCTGGAACTGCTGGGCTGCTTCGGCAAGGGCAAGGTCTACAAGTTCGCCGAGATCGTCGCCGGGGTGGTGCTGGCGGGCGAGTTGTCGCTGGCGGCGGCCATCTCGTCGTCCGACTGGGTCTCGAGCCACGAGCAGTACGGGCGAAACCGCTAGGCGCAACGTCAAGGAGTCGTGCCGCCCTCGCCGCGTCCGTTTAGGAGGAAGACCGCCATGCAGGAAGGCATCGCTACCCTCTCCGACCTCGCCGAAGCCGGCTTCTCGAAGAACACGACGCGGATCGTGGGCGTGACGAAGCGGGACGGGCAGTGGATCGAGACGAGCGTCGAGGACTTTCGGGGCGCCGTGCGGCGCCTGGCGCTGGGGCTGTACGACCTCGGCGTGCGGCACGGCGACCGGGTGGCGCTCCACGCCGAAAACAGCACCGAGTGGCTCGTCGTCGACCAGGCCGTGCTGGCCCTCGGAGCCGTCGCCGTGCCCATCTACACCACGCAGCCCGGCGACCAGATCCGCTACATCCTCGAAAACTCCGAGGCGCGCGTCTACGTCGTCTCCACCGAGGCGCTCTTCGCCGCGTTGCGGCCCTTCGTGGACCGGATCCCGACGCTCGAAGCCACCGTGGGCCTGCGCGGGACGTTCCACGACGCCATGCTGTCCTTCGAGCAGGTCATCGAGCGAGGCCGCGAAAAGGAAGCCGCCGCGCCCGACCTCTTCGGGCGCCTGCGCGCCGCCGTGCAGCCCGACGACCTGGCGACGTTCGTCTACACCAGCGGCACCACGGGGCTGCCCAAGGGCGTCATGCTGACGCACCGCAACCTGGTCTCCAACGCCCTCGCGGCGCAGGAACGCTTTCCCTTCGACGTCGAGCAGGGCCGGGGCGGCACGGTGCTCTCCTACCTGCCGCTCTCGCACGTGCTCGAACGGATGACCACGTTCGTCTACCTCCACATCGGCTACCCCATCTATTTCGTCGAAAACTTTCAGGAGATCATGGACGACTTCCGGGTCGTCCGCCCCGTGCACTTCTCCACCGTCCCGCGCCTGCTCGAAAAGATCCACGCCGGCATCCAGGCCAGGGCCGAAGCAGGCTCCGGGCCGAAGCAGGCCCTGCTGCGCTGGGCGCTCGGTCTGGCCGGGGGTTACGACGTGGAGCGCCCGATGGGCCGGCTCGACCGCCTCCGCTTCGCGCTGGCCGACCTGCTCGTCTTCCGCAAGCTGCGCGGCCTCTTCGGCGGGCGCCTCAAGGCCGTCACCAGCGGCGGGGCGGCGCTGCCGGGGCGCATCATGAACTTCTTCAACGCCGTCGGCATCTTCTGCGGGCAGGGCTACGGGATGACCGAGGCGTCGCCGGTGATCAGCGTCTACAAGAAAGGCGCGCTGCGGGCCGGCTCGGCGGGCCTGCCGCTGCCGGGCGTGGCGGTGCGGATCGCCGACGACGGCGAGATCCTCGCGCGCGGCCCCAACGTAATGCGGGGCTACTACAAGCTCCCCGACGAAACCGCCCGCGTGCTCACCGACGACGGCTGGCTCCAAACCGGCGACATCGGCCACCTCGACGCCGACGGCCACCTCTTCATCACCGACCGCAAGAAAGAGCTGCTGAAACTCTCGACGGGCAAGTACGTCGCCCCGGCGCCCATCGAGGTGGCGCTGGGGGCCAGCCCGTTCGTCGAGCAGGCCGTCGTCATCGGCAACGACTGCAAGTTCTGCGCGGCGCTCATCGTGCCCGACGCCGAGGCCGCGCGCTCGCACCTCGAAGCCGGCTCCGCGCCAGGCGGCCTCGCCGGGCTGATCCAGGCCGCCGTGGACGACGTCAACGCGGGCCTGCCGCCCTGGGAGCAGGTCAAGCGGTTCCGCCTGCTCGAAGCGCCCTTCACCGTCGAAGGCGGCGAGTTGACGCCGACGCTGAAGGTCAAACGCCGCGTGGTGCAGCAGAAATACCGCCGCGAGATCGAGGCGATGTACGCCGCCTGAGGCGCGGCTCAGCGAGGCGTCGGCGTGCGCAGGCCGGCCTCGATCACCTCGAAGCGGCCCGTCTCCGGCTGCGGCAGGACGGCCAGGGCGCGCGCGCTCTCGTCGTACGCCGCCAGCAGGTCCATCCCGGGGCGGCCCAGCACCAGCAGCGCCGTCGCCAGGGCGTCGGTTTCGGCGGCGGAGGGCAGCGCTACGGCGGCCAGCATGGCGCCGTCTACGGGCCTACCGGCGCGCGGGTCGAGCACGTGGCCGTAGACCCGGCCCGCCACCTCGAACGCCTTGCCCCAGACCGCCGAGACCGACAGCGCCTCGTCCTCCAGCGCGACGACGGCCAGCACGTCGGCCTCGCTGGCGGCGCCGCCGGCGGCGTCCGGGTAAGGTACGGCCACCTTCCAGCCCTCGGCGTCGAAGGGCGTGCCGAGGCCGTAGATGGTGCTGGTGCCGCCGTGCAGCAGCGCCCGCGCGACGCCGGCCTCCGCCAGGATCCGAACGGCCTCGTCCACGGCGTAGCCCTTGCCGAGGGCGCCCAGGTCGAGTTGCACGCCGGGCCGGGCGAAGGCGACGGTGGTGCGCTCCTCGTCGAGCCGGACCAGGTGCATGCCGGTGCAGCGGTGCGCTTCGGCCAGCGCTTCGGCCTCGGGCAGGCGGCCCGTATCGTTCACAAAACCCCAGCACCGCATCAGCGGCGCCACGGTCGGGTCGAAGGCGCCCTGCGTGGCGGCGTGCAGGCAGGCGGCCCGTTGCAGTAGCCGGAACAGGCGCGGCTCGACGGGCACCGGGCCGGCGGCGGCGCGCGCGTTGATCCGGCTGACCTCGCTCGTGGCGCGGTAGAAGCTCAGCTGGGCCTCCAGCCGCGTGACCTCGGCCAGCGCCTCCTCGCCGGCAGCCCGCAGGCGCACCGCGTCCTCGCCCTGCAAGACGAGTTCGAAGCGGCAAGCCATCGCCCACCGCGCCAGCCGGACGGTTTTCATGGCGGTGTGGACGGGG
>JBFGTT010000108.1:0-8364 GCA_041565995.1 Rhodothermales bacterium | reverse complement strand
GAAGCGCGTCCGGTTGTGGTCGAAGCTACGCGAGGCCGCCGCGAAGCCCTGCGTGGTGTGGCATTCGGCGCAGGGGCGGTCCTCGAACTGGCCGGCGTGCGGGTCGTCGGGGGCGTGGCAGCCCCGGCAGTCGGTGGGCAGTCCCCGGAACTGCTGCACGGCGCGGCCCTGCGCGTCCGGCTGCGGCGTATGGCAGGCGGTGCAAGCGACCGTCGCGTGCAGGCCCGTCAGCGAGAAGCCGGTGGCTTCGTGGTCGAAGGCGTCGAGGCGCCAGCCGTCGGGGGTGTGGCAGCCCTCGCAGGCCGTCGTGCCCTCGGCATCGGCGAACTGCGCGCCATGGGGGTTGTCGGCGGCGTGGCAGGCTCCGCAGGCGAGGTCGTCGAAGCGGAACACCGGCGTCGGGGCGTCGCCCCGGTGGCAGGCCGTGCAGGGCGTGGCGAGGTGCGCGCCGGTCAGGGCAAAGCGCGTCTGGGCGTTGTGGCGGTCGAGGCCGTAGGCGGTGGGGAACCAGGCGTCCTGGCCGTGGCAGTTGTCGCAGCCGGTGCCGCCGGGGGCCTCGGCGAAGACGCCCGCGTGATAGTCCGTGTGGCACGAAAGGCAGTCCTCGACCTGGATCCTCGGATACGTGCGTCCCTCGGTGCCCCGGGCGAAAGCCAGGCGGATGGCGGGGTCCTGGCGGGCCGGGCGGGCGTGGCAGGCGGCGCAGTCGAGCCGGGCGTGGCGGCCCACGAGGTCGAAGCCGGTGGCGGCGTGGTCGAAGCGGTCCTCGGCGAAGTTGCGGATCTGCTGCCAGCCGTCGGGGGTGTGGCAGCCCCGGCAGTCGGCTCCGAAGGCGCCGCCGTGGGCGTCCCGGTGGCAGGCCGAGCAGTTGGCGAAGGCGAGGCCCTCGTAGCGGGTGAACGACGCCCCGCCCGGCGCGGTGGCCCGGGGATGGCAGCCCTCGCAATCGACCTGCCGGTGCCGGCCCGCCAGCGCAAAGCGGGCCGCGCCGTGATCGAAGCGGGCGGCGCCGTCCCACTGGTCGGTAGTGTGGCACGTGGCGCAGTCTTCCGCCGCAAACTGGCCGGCGTGGGGGGTATCCGGCTCGTGGCAACTCAGGCAGCGCGTGTCCAGGCCCAGGAAGGTCCGGTCGAGCGCGCCGTGCCGGCCCTTGAAGGCGCGCACGTCGGCGGCGGTGATGAGCGCCGGGCGGTGGCAGCTCCGGCAGGCCGCCCGCGTGTGTGCGCCGGTGAGCCGGAAGCCCGTCTCGGCGTGGTCGAAGCGGGCCGTGTCGAGCCGGACGAGCTGGAAGGCGGGGCCGAAGTGTTCCTTGTGGCAGTCGGCGCAGTTGCGGTCGGCGAGGCGGGCGTGGAAGCCGCGTCCGCCGTCGATGCGGGTCTTGAGCGGGGTGTGGCAGTCCAGGCACCGCCCGCTATCGACGCCCTTGTTGCCGAGCCGGTGGCACGACGTGCAGTTGGTGATTCCTTCGAGATCCTGGTGCGCCCGCGAGAGCTTGCCGGGCGAGATGAGTTGCGCCTGCGCCGGGAGGGCGCACCACGCGGCGGCGAGCAGGAGGACGCCGGCGGCCACGCGGCGACAGGCGTCCCTGCGTCGTGCGCCGGGGGGGGTACGTCGCCGGGGTGCTATGCGGGAAAAACGACTCACGGATGGAGGGCGGCCAGGCGTTGCAGGGCGCCTTCGGCCAGGGTTTTCATGGCCGGATCTTGCGTCTGCGCGGCCACGCGTTGCCAGGCCTCGCGCGCCTCGCCGAAGCGATTCGTGTTGGCGTAGACGGCGCCCAGGTTGTAGAGGCCGGCGGGGTCGTCCGGGAAGCGGCCGAGCATGGCCTGCGTGGTTTCTAGGGCTTCGGCCCAGCGTTCGAGCGCGCCCAGGCACTGCGTCAGGTCGAGCCAGGCCTGCCGTCCCTGCGGGTGCAGCGCCAGGTAGCGCCGGTAGTAGCCGACGGCCTCCTCGGTCTGATGGCCGTCCTGCGTCAGGCGGGCCAGGCGCAGGAGTAGCGTGGTGTCCTGCGGGGCTTTGTCGAGGGTGCGGCGGAGGGCTTCCAACTCGACGTGAAAGCTCGGCGCGACGTTGTCGGCGTCGGGGGTGAAGGCGGCACCCGGCTCGTGCGAGGTCAGAAACGGCGACCGCCCGGAGACGGCGGGGCCGCCGGCAGCCGTTGCCGGGCCGGCGACGTGCGGATTGGCGGTCTGCGGCGGCGGTGACTGCGACGGGTGCCAGAACAACCACGCCACGGCGCCCAGCAGGCACAGCGCCAGCACGGCAGGGATCAGGTAGGCGGTTCGCATGGCAAGGGAGGCGGTTCGATGGACGGAATCGGTTTAGAAGATCCAGGTGTAGCCGAAGGCGATGGCGACGCCGACGTGCACCAGGAACGTCACGAGCATCACCAGGGCCAGCGGGAGGTGGAGCACGTGCCAGTAGCCGAAGAGCCGCTGGAACGGCCCCGAAATCAGCCGTTGCTGGTCGAGGCGGGCGCTGCCGAGCAGCAGCGGCACGGCGGCCTCCACCTGCGCGCGGCTCACGTCCAGGCTCCGCAGGTCGTGCCGCATCTGCCGCAGCAGGCCGCGCCGGCCCAGGTCGAAGCGGAACGCCTTCCAGAGCGCGTCGAGGAAGCCGCGCGGCGGGGTGGGGCGGAGGCGCTGCATCAGGCCTTCGACGGCGTCCGTGCCGAGGCCCGTGGCCTGGCTGACCTGCGCGACGAGGGCTGCCCGCTCGCGCAGCATGTCCGCTTCGGTGAAGAAGATGCCGTTGGCCGTCTTGGGAATGTGGACGTAGACGTAGCGCCCGAAGACGCCGCTGACGACCACCACGGCCATGCTCCAGAACGCAATCGAGGCGATGTTGCCGATCTTGAAGGTGGTGTGCAGCAGGATCAGAAACGGCCCGAGGGTGCAGACGAAGATGTGGAACGTGAGCCAGTTGCGCAGCTTGCCCACGCGGTGCGCCCGCCCCCAGCGCTTGCGCGTGCTGTAGGAGGCCACCCCCGTGATGATGAGCAGGCTGCCGAAGATCCCCAGCCCCTGCCCGATCAACCCGGACGGCTTGAACGCCTCGTGCAGCGTCGTAAAAGGACGGTCTTCCAACGGCGTCAGGTAGTACGAAAACCCTTCGACGAGCGGATAAAGCGCCAGGGCGATCCACAGCAAGGGTAGCACGATGCGATGTCTTTTCATCCGAAAAACTTACGTAACGGATCCGGCGGCGTCAAACGGCGTGCCTCCGCCGCGTTGGTGCAGTATCGCTCCTTTCCCCGACATCCGGAGCCGGACATCTCCCGATTTTCGTGCGGGGATCCTGCCTACAGAAAACGGAGGAGACGCCGGCACGCATAGATCCGGCGTCTCCTCGCGTGCAAGGTCTCAGGATTCTGCAAACCAACCAGGGGCGTCCTCGGTTGCATGGGATCCCTCGACGTTGCGTCTCGCGGCACGCCGACCGGCAGATCGAGCGTCGTAGCCGGTCAGTTTCCTTCTTTCCTCTCCCCGGTTTCGTCGCCGGTGCCGCCGCCGCCGTCCTGGCAGGCGAGGCTGTCGCATTCGTCGCCGCCGGTGTCGCCGCCGCCGTCCCGGCACGTCAGGCTGTCGCATTCTTCGTCGCCGCCGGTGTCGCCGCCTTCGTCCTGGCAGTCGAGGCTTTTGCATTCCTCGCCGCCGGTGTCGCCGCCTTCTTCTTCCTTGTCTTCGACGAGGGCGCCTGCCTCAAAGTCCGGCGTCGTGGCGCGGTCACGGCGCACGCGGCGGATCTTGCGGTCGAAGACGTCGGGCGAAGCCCAGCCGCAGTTGAGGCCGCCGCTGGTGAGGGTCAACTCCCACCATTCGTCGTTGTGCGGCCACTGGTCGCCGGGCGGTGCGATGCGGTACAGGAATCGTTCGCGGGCGTCGAGCGCCGCGCCGCTACCGTCTTTGACCCAGACGTAGATCCACACCGGCGCGAAGTAGCTGGTGCTGCCTGCGGTGATGGGTCCGCTGAAGGTCGAGGTCTCGTCCTGATTGACGGCCAGTTCGCGGATGTCGGCCTGGAACCATGCGCCGGCGTGGTCTTCGTAGCGGAAGGTGCCCGCGCCGGTGCGTTTCGGGTCGTCGAAGACTTCGTGGGCGTCGAAGGTGACGCGGCCCGTCAGCTTGTTTTCGCCGGCGAGGTGGGCCGGTGCGAAGGCGAAGCCGAAGTCGCCGGTGGCGAAGCCGACGAGGCGGGGCGCCGGCTTGCCTTCCTCCTTGAAGGCGTGCTCCGAGGTCTGCACCGCTACGGGGTTGCCTGCGTCGGTACAGCCGGCGAGCGCGAAGACGAGCAGGGCCGTCGCGAGTGCGTGGTAGGTGAGTTTTTTCATCGTTCTCCCTCCCTCTTTATGTGGAATGCGGCGGTGGCACGATCCGACCTGCGCCGGACGACTTCCGTCACCCCCTGTGGTGTGTGCGTCGCCGTATTTCCAGCGGGCTCCGGCTTCGGAGCCGCGCGCCGACGACCCGTGCGACAAACGGGATGCCACGTGCGTCTCGCCTGCCGCCGGGCGCGCCGAAAAACGGGACGGGTGGGGCGGAGAGGACGTTTTCGAAACGTGCGTGAAGGTGGAGGGCCTTCGAGGCGCCGCCTGCGCTGTGCACCGGCGGCACACCGCTGCGCAAGACGTGCGCACCCGCCCGGCGCGGCGGCCTCAACAATTTCCGCCGCCGGACGTTAGCAGGGTCCCAAGCAAAGCCTTTGCCCTGGCTCCGAACCTCATGGCGCTTAAAAAATCCAATGGCCGAGCGGTCGTCCTCGTCGACGGCTGCCGCATTCCCTTCCTCCGCTCCGGCACCGCCTACGCCGACCTGACCTCCTACGATCTGGGCCGGATGGCGCTCAAGGGCCTGCTGCGGCGCACCGGCCTGGACCCTGCGAAGGCGGACCGCGTGGTGATGGGATCCGTCGTGCAGAACGTCCACACGCCCAACGTGGCGCGCGAGGCGGCCCTGGCGGCAGGCTTCCCCAACAGCGTCCCCGCCTATACCGTCTCGATGGCGTGCATTTCGAGCAACCAGGCCGTCACCGCCGGCGTCGATCTCATCGAGAGCGGACAGGCCGACGTGGTAGTGGCCGGCGGCACGGAGACGCTCTCGGACGTGCCTATCCTCTTCAAAAGGAAAGTCCGCAAGAAGCTCTTCGAGGCGCGCAAGTTCAAATCGCCGACGGACTATCTGAAGCTTCTGCGGCAGTTTCGACCCGGCGACCTGTTGCCCGAAGTGCCCTCGATCTCGGAGTTTTCGACGGGCCAGACGATGGGCCAGAGCGCCGACACACTGGCGGCGATGTTCGGCGTCTCGCGCGAGGAGCAGGACGCCTACGCCCTCCGCTCGCACCGGCTCGGCGCCCAGGCGCGCGACGCCGGCTACCTCGCCGACGACCTCGTGCCGGCCCTCGTGCCGCCCGATTTCGATCCCATCGCCGCCGACAACGGCATCCGCGACGACACCAGCCTGGAGAAGCTGCGCAGCCTCAAGCCCGTCTTCCACAAGCCCTTCGGCACCGTCACCGCCGGCAACGCCTCGTTCCTGACCGACGGCGCCTCGGCCACGCTGCTGATGGCCGAAGAGACGGCCCGCGCGCTGGGCTACGCGCCGAAAGCCTACCTCCGCCACTACACCTACGTGGCCCAGGATCCCGGCACCGAACTGCTCCTCGGCCCCGCCTACGCCATCCCCGAAGTCCTCGACGCCGCCGGGCTGAGGCTCGGCGACCTCGACGTGATCGAGCTGCACGAGGCGTTCGCCGGGCAGGTGCTGGCCGTGCTGCGGGCGCTGGCTTCGAAGGATTTTGCGGCGCGGACGGGGCGCGCGCAGCCGGTGGGCGAGGTGCGGATGGACCGGCTCAACACGTGGGGCGGCTCGCTCTCGCTGGGGCATCCCTTCGGCGCCACCGGCGCGCGCCTGGTGACGATGGCCGCCAGCCGCCTGCACCGCGAAGACGGCACGCTGGCGCTGCTGGCTGCCTGCGCCGCCGGCGGCCTCGGCCACGCCATGTTGCTCGAACGATACGGGTAAGCTTCAGACGACGATGGACGAACGACGAACGACGACCGGTTGGGCCGTTCCTGGCGCCTGATCGAGAGGACGTGTGGGCGAGAGGACGTGTGGACGAAAGGTCATGCGTCGATTCGTCCAACGTCGGTCGTCCGAGAAGCAAGGGCCACACGGAATAAAACACCTTAACCCTCAGCGCATTTCAGGGTGATGAAGAACGATTTTCTGACGCTGGAAAAAGAAAACGACCTCGCCGTCGTCTGGATCGACCAGGCGGGCGCGAAGGTCAACACGATCTCGCCGGCGGCGCTGGAGGCGGTGCGGCAGGCGCTCGACGTGATCGAGCAGGACGAGGGGATCCGCGCCGCCGTCTTCATCAGCCGCAAGGCGGACACCTTCATCGCCGGCGCCGACCTCGACGTGCTGCGGCGGGCGACCGACCCGGAGCAGATCCGCGCCCTCACGCGCGAGGGGCACGCGCTCATCCGGCGGGTGCGCGGCCTGGCCAAGCCCACGGTGGCGGCCATCCACGGCGCGGCGATGGGCGGCGGCCTCGAAGTGGCGCTGGCCTGCTCCTACCGCCTCGCCACCGAGCATCCGAAGACGAAGCTGGCGTTGCCGGAAGTGTTGCTGGGCCTGTTGCCCGGCGGCGGCGGCACGCAGTTGCTGCCGCGCCTCGTCGGCATCCAGCAGGCGCTGGAGATGATGCTCACGGGCAAGAACGTCTACCCGCGCAAGGCCCGGCGGATGGGCCTGGTCGATGCGCTGACCTACCGCCACGGCCTGCTCGACGCCGCCAGGCAGGCCGCCCGGCACCTCGCCGACGGCGTCCTCCGGCCCGACCGCCAGCGGCAGGCCCTGGCCGGGCGCCTGATCGAGAGCAACCCCGTCAGCCGCCGCCTGCTCTACCGGCAGGCCGAAGCGCGCGTGCTCAAGCAAACGCGGGGCAACTACCCGGCGCCGCCCCGGATCATCGCGTGCGTGAAGGCGGGCGTGGAGCAGGGCCTCGAAGCCGGCTTCGCCGCCGAGGAGGAAGGCTTCGCCGACCTCGTCTTCACGCCCGAATCGAAGGCGCTCGTGAGCCTTTTCTTCGCCAGGCAGGCCGCCGAGAAGAACCCCTTGCAGGAGGCGGCGCGGCCCGTGGCTACGGTGGGCGTGCTGGGCGCCGGGCTGATGGGCGCCGGCATCGCCGAGGTCAGCGCCGAGCACGGGTTGGAGGTGATCCTCAAAGACCAGGATTTGAAGCTGGCGGCGAAGGGACGGCAGCACGTCTGGCAGGCCGTCACCCGGAAAGTCGAAAAGCGCATCGTCTCGCCGTTCGAGCGCGACGTGGTGGCCGAGCGCGTGACGCCCGTGGCCGACTACGCCGCCTTCCGGGCCGTGGACCTGGTCGTCGAGGCCGTGCCCGAAAACCTGGATCTCAAGCGGCAGGTCCTCGCCGCCGTCGAGGCCGTGGCGCCGGCGGACGCCGTCTTCGCCACCAACACCTCGTCGATCCCCGTCGCCGAGATTGCCGAGGCGTCGTCGCGCCCGGAGACGGTGCTCGGCATGCACTATTTCTCTCCCGTGGCCCAGATGCCCCTGCTCGAGATCGTCAAGACCGGGCGGACGGCGGACTGGGCGCTGGCGACGGCCTACGCGACGGGCCTGCGGCAGGGCAAGACGGTCATCGTCGTCTCCGACGGCCCCGGCTTTTACACCACGCGCATCCTGGGCGTCTACATGAACGAGGCGCTGCTGCTGCTCGAAGAAGGCGCCCGCCTCGAAGCCGTAGACGCCGCGATGGAGCGCTTCGGCTTCCCGATGGGACCCTACGAACTCTTCGACCTGGTCGGCATCGACGTGGCGGCCAAGATCAGCGCGGTGATGGGCCGCTACGCGTCCGCGCGCGAGATGCGCGTGAGCGCGGCGTCGCAGCGGCTCGTCGATGCCGGCTACCTGGGCCAGAAAGGCGGCAAGGGCTTCTACGCCTACGAAAAAGGCGCGCGGGGGCGTCCGAAGAAAAAAGGCGTCAACGAGCCGATCTACGCCTTCTTCGGCGGGCCGGGGCGCAAGGCGTTCGACGCCGGGGCCGTGCAGGAGCGCCTGGCCCTTTTGATGATCAACGAGGCCGTCTACTGCCTCGAAGAAGGCATCCTGGCCACCGCGCGCGACGGCGACCTCGGGGCGGTCTTCGGGCTGGGCTTCCCGCCCTTCCTGGGCGGCCCCTTCCGCTACGTCGACCGGGAGAGCGCGCCGGCGGTGGCGGCCCGGCTGGCGCGGCTACAGGTGCAGCACGGCGAGCGCTTCGCCCCCTCGGCCCTGCTGCAAGAACACGCGCGGACGGGTTCGCGGTTTTATCCGCAGGAGCCAGCCTGAATCTACG
>JBFGTT010000107.1:0-8371 GCA_041565995.1 Rhodothermales bacterium | reverse complement strand
GCCACCGAGACGAGCACGCTGACGGTCATCGGCGTGCCGGCCATCGCCTACCTGGGCACGCTGACCTTCCTGCAACTGGCCTTCGGCTACCTCTTCGGGCGCATCGCCGTGAGCCTGCTGTTCCTGCCGCGCTACTTCGCCGGCAACCTGACGACGGCCTACGCCTTCCTCGGCGCGCGCTACGGCGACGGCCTGCGCGCCACGGCCTCGGTGACGTTCCTGGTCACCCGCCTACTGGCCGACGGCGTGCGGCTCTTCGCCACGGCCATCCCCATCAAGGTCATCGCCGACGCGGCGGGCCTGCCGATCACCTATTTCCAGATCATCTTGCTGCTGGGCCTGGTTACCATCGTTTACACGCTCATCGGCGGGATCAAGGCGGTGGTGTGGATGGACGTGGTGCAGATGGGCCTTTACGTCGGCGGCGGGGTGCTGGCGGTGGTGCTGCTGTTGGGCGAGGGGCCGGCCGAGGGGTGGGCCGCCGCCGCGGCGCAGGGCAAGACCCGCCTGATCGACACCGGCTTCGGGCTGCCGCTGGGCGCGTGGCTGACGCAGCCCTACGTGTTCGTCACCGCCGTGCTCGGCGGGGCGGTGCTCTCGATGGCCTCGCACGGCACCGACCAGCTCATCGTGCAGCGGCTGCTGGCCTGCCGCACCGCGCGGGACAGCCAGAAGGCGCTCGTCGGCAGCGGCGTCATCGTCATCTTCCAGTTCGCGCTCTTCCTGCTGGTGGGGCTGCTGCTGTGGATCCATTACGACGGCGCCTCGCTCGATGCGTTGGGCCTGACGCGCGGCGACGAGGTCTTCCCCAAATACCTCATCGAGGGGTTGCCGCCGGGCGTCTCGGGGCTGCTGCTGGCGGGCATTCTGGCGGCGGCCATGAGCACGCTCTCCTCGTCGCTCAATTCGCTGGCCTCTTCGTCGATGATGGACCTCTACGAGCGGCTGGGGCGTCCGGCGCTGCCGCCGAAGAAGGCGCTGGCGGTCTCGCGCCTGCTGACGTTCTTCTGGGGGATCGTCTTCATCGGCTTTGCCAGCCTTTTCCGGGACACCCAGAACCCGGTGGTCGAGCTGGGGCTACAGATCGCCTCGTTTACCTACGGCGGGTTGCTGGGCGTCTTTCTGCTGGGGCTGCTCAACGCGCGCACGCGGCAGGCGGACGCCCTGGTGGCCTTTTTCGCCGCCATCGGGAGCATGGTGCTGGTGATCTTTGGGATCTGGTACAGCCCGGTGGAGGGCTGGATGTTCGTCTTCAACCCGTCCGACGCCCACGTAGCGGAGGCCGGTCTGCGTTCGATAGGATGGCCCTGGTACACGGTCATCGGCTCGGTCGTTACGCTGGCCGTTGGATCATTGCTGGCGTTGCGGCATAGGTAGGCTAGCTGGCCCCATGCCTTTGGCTGCCACGTTGCGCAGCCGGGGCGAGCGGCCCGGTTCCCCACAAGCAGGCCCCTGGCAGCTTTTTATGGGACTTCTCAAAAGGGTCCGGTCAGGCCCGCGCAGGGCACGTCCGGTGGGAAATAGCCTGGAAAGAGGTCGCGACGACGGCCGCCGGGACCGCCGGCGCAACATCGCCGTCAAGGCCGGCATCTTTCTGCTGTTGACGGCTCTGACGCTGGCGGCCTTCCCGCGCGGCGAAGTCTTCGACTACACGGTGCAGGTGGGCGAGGTGTGGAAGCGGGAGCTGCTGGTAGCGCCCTTCGACTTCGCCCTCTTCAAATCCCCCGACTCGCTGGAGGCCGAGCGCCGGCAGGTGCGCTTCACCACGCCGCCTTATTTCCGCGAGATCCCCGACGCGCAGGCCCGGATGATGGCCAACCGGGATACGGTCACGCGCCAGCTCGAACACCTCTTCGGCGCCTACGAAGCCTCCCTGTTCAACAAGTCGCGGGGCCGCCTGGACGAAGCCCGACGGGATTCGGCGCGCTACGCCGAGTTGCGGCGCACGGCCCGCCTGAAGCTCACCCCCGAGCAGTGGCAACGCCTGGTCGAAGATTACGCCGCCCGCATCCCCGGCCTCGCCAGCGCCACGCGCGAGCCGCCGCCGGGCCAGCGCCTCGACGAGCGGCTGCTGCGCGACGCCTGGGAGTTCAGCACGCAGCTCGTCAACATGGGCGTGCTCGACATCCCCCGCGACAGCATCTACACCGAGACGCTCATCGCGCGCAACGAGAAGGCGCGCACCGAGCGGACCATCGACAAGGACGAAGTCTACGGGCTGAACGAAGTCTACGCCACCGTGCAGGAATATTTCGGCAGCCAGTACGAAGAGCCGGAGCTGGTCAACGTCACCAGCGCCTTCGTTCGGGCCATCTTCGTGCCGTCGCTCGAATACCTCCGGGGCGAGACGTTGCGCGCCTGGCGTGCGGCAGAGAGCCAGATCTCGCCCACGCGCGGCAAGGTAGCCGAGGGCGAGGAGATCGTCCGCCGGGGTCAGCAGATCACCCCGGAGATCCGGCAGCAGTTGGTCTCGCTCGAACGCGCCCTGCTCCAGCGCAGCGGCAGCCGCCTGCACTGGCGGCGCGACATCGGGCAGCTCCTGCTGGCGCTGGCGACCTTCGCCATTTTCTTCCTTTACTTGATGATGGTCCGGCGCCCGCTCTTCGACGACAACCGGAAGGTGTTGCTGATGGCGCTGCTCTTTGCCGGCATCATCGGCCTCTACGCCGTCGGGATTCGGATGACGCCGGTGGCCGTGTACGCCGTGCCTGTGGCCATGGTCTCGGTGCTGCTGACGGTGATCTTCGACTCGCGCGTGGGCCTCTTCGGCACGCTGACGCTGGCGCTGCTGGGCGGGCTGCTGCTCGGCTACGACTTCGAGTTCACCTTCGCCACGCTCTTCGGCGGCGCCCTCGGCGTCTTCAGCGTGCGCGACATCAAGAACCGGGGCCAGTTCTTTGCCAGCGCCGCCGTCGTCTTTGCCGGCTACCTGCTCATCAAGGGCGCCACGTGGCTCTTCCTGGGGCACTCGCTCGCCGTCTTCGGCACCGACCTCTTGCAGGTGGCCGTCAACGCCTTCCTGCTCATCATGGCCTACCCGTTGCTGTGGATCTTCGAGCGCAGCTTCGACGTGACGACGGACCTGACGCTGCTCGAACTCTCGGACACCAACCGCCCGCTGCTCAAAGAACTGAGCCTGCGCGCTCCCGGTACCTTCAACCACTCGCTGCAGGTCGCCAACCTGGCCGAAGCCGCCGCCGCGTCCATCGGCGCCAACGCCCTGCTCACCCGCGTCGGCGCGCTCTACCACGACATCGGCAAGATGCTCAAGCCGGAGTATTTCGTCGAAAACCAGCGCCCCGGCCTCAACCCGCACGACCAGCTCAAGCCGCGCATGAGCGCGCTCATCATCGCCAGCCACGTCAAGGAAGGCCTGGAGATGGGACGCCAGTACCGCCTGCCCCGCCGCGTGCTCGACTTCATCCCGATGCACCACGGCACCACGCGCATCGAATATTTCTACCGCAAAGCCCTCGACGAGCAGGAGGCGGGCGACTCGTCGATCCAGGAGACCGAGTTCCGCTATCCCGGCCCGCGCCCCAATGCCAAGGAGACCGGCATCCTGATGCTCTCCGACGGCGTCGAGGCCGCCAGCCGCAGCCTCTCCGACCCGACGCACAAACGCCTCGAATCGCTCATCGACATGATCGTCAAGGCCCGCATCGAAGACGGACAACTCGACGACACCGAGCTGACCTTCCGCGACCTGACCAAGATCAAGGAGACGTTCCTGTCGCTGCTGCTGGGCATCTATCACATCCGCGTCAAGTATCCGGGGCAGGAGGACGAGAAGAAAAAGCCCGAGGCGCCGAAGCAGGCCGCCGTGCGGCAGCCTGCCGCCGAGGCGCCGGCGGGGCCGCCCCTGGCAGAGCAGGCGGCGGTCGAGGCGGTGCGGCAGCAGGGCCGCGTGGGCGTCCCCGAAAAGAGCGTTCCGGCCTCCAGCGCCGCCCCGGAAGAGGCGTCCGGGCCGCTTTCGGGCAACGGTGCGCCCGACCTCGAAGCGGCCGCAGGGGAAGAAGGCCCGCCGCCGGGAGCGGCCTGATCCGCCGCCGCGCTCAACCCGGCACCGCCTGCCGCAGCGCGTCGAGCGAGTCGCGGCTGACGACGGGGGCGACGGCGTCGTGCCGGCGCTCGCGGCCTAGCAGCGGCAGCAGCCGCCTCCGGCACGGCGGCGTGTAGAGGACCAGGTCGGTCTGGGCGATGAACTGTTCGAGGTGGCGGGCGCTCTCGTCGATGGAGACGGCCAGGGCCTGCCCGGCGAAGCCCGTCTGCGTGCGGATCTCGGCCATCAGCGGCGCGATGGCGTCGGCGTAGCGCGTGACGAGGCCGAGGGTCTGGCGAGGCAGCAGCCGGGCCACCTGCGCCAGCGCTTCGGGCGCCAGGTAGGTCAGCACGCCGAGGGCGTCGGCGCGGGGGAGGAGCTCCATCACCCGACGCAAGTCGGCAAAGCGGGCGAGCGCGTAGTCGGCGTCCTGATGGCGCACCAGGCCGTCGAGTGTGGCAGCCTCGACGGGCTGTTGCAGCGCCAGCGCCACCTGCTCGGCGCACAGGTCGGCCATCTCCCGGTAGGGGGCGGCGAAGACCAGCTTGTGGCCGGACCGCGCGCCCGTCATCAAGTCGAACTGTTCCTGGAAGAGGTATTCCACTTCGGCCTCTTGCAGGCCCAGCCCGATGAGTTTCTGCAGGGCATCCTGCACCACCGAGGCGCCGCGCTCGATGCGCTCGCCCTTGCTCAGCGGCGCGCGCTCTTTGACCCGGTAGCCGCTGCCCACGCGCGCCTCCAGCAGCCCCTCCTGCCCGAGTTGCTGATACGCCTTGCGCACCGTGTGAAACGACACGCCCACCTGCCCGGCCAGCGTCCGCGTAGACGGCATCGTCTCGTCGACCGGGAAGTGCCCGCTGGCGATCAGGTACCGCAGTTGCTCGACGAGTTGCTCGTGCACCGGTGTGTTCGAGGTGCGGTCGATGGCGATCATCGCTCAGTCATAATCGCTGCACGAGAGGAAGTAATGGCACCGGGGACAGCGGTACTTGCAGCCCGCGTTGTAGAGCCGGGCGCCGCAGTTCGGGCAGAAGTCCCAGTAGTTGCCGGGGGTGGCGTCTTCCGCCGTGCGGTGTGCCTCCGGCGGCGGAGCGGGGGCGTCGAAGCGGTCGGGCCGGCGGGGCGGCGGAGTGGGGTTGCGCATCGGCGTGGCGGTCACGTCGGGCGGAAGGGGACGGGGGAGCCGGCGTCGCGGGCGTCGCGGAGGGCTTCGAGCAGGGAATCGGCGTCGGGCCAGTCGGCGCGGTCGAGGTCGTAGGTGGCGTCGCCGAGGCCGAGGGTGAGCGTGGCGGCGGTGGCGCGCAGTTCGAGGATGGGCCGCCAGGCGAGCGTGCGGTCCCGGCGGAGGCATTCCCAGACGGTGCGCAGGGCCGCCGCGCCGGGCTGCACGTAGATCTCGGCGAAGGTGGCCTGCATGCGGAAGAGGGTCCAGGCTGCCGCCGTGGCCACGGCTACCGGGAAGCCGACGGTCAGAAAGATAAGCGCCGGGAAGGCTTGCAGCACCGCCACCAGCGCCCCGACCATCACGGGCAAGGTGCAGACGGCCAGGGGACGGACGAACGCCCGCGCAAAAGCCCACCGGCGCGACGTCCGTCCGGGATGCGCCCGCCCCACGAAGCGGCGCGGCGCTTCCTCCTGCCTCAGCGACTGTTCGAACACCAGCATTTTGCCAGTCCTTGATCTATTTTCGATGGCCCCCACGCGGCAGGGCGCCCTACATCTTCGATTCCCACGGATCGAGGAAGCGGCGGAGGTCGGAGAGCGACTGCGGCTGGTTGGTTTCCTCGGCGATGAGCACCAGGTTGCGCACCATCCGCAGCAGGATGCTCTTCTCGGAAGCCGCTTCGAAGAACTGCGCGTGCGGCGTGATGCCGGCCTTGAGCAACGAGCGCACCCCGTCTTCCTTCGAGAAGGCGACGCCGCCTTGGAAGAGGTCGATGAAGATCTCGTCCCGGCTTTCTTCGTACTTGACCAGGAAGTGCGCGGGCATGTTGACGCCGTAGACGGGCAAGCCGAGCCGCCGGGCCAGCAGCAGGTAGACGACCGACAGGCTCAGCGGGATGCCCAGGCGGCGGTCGATGACGCGGTTGAGGTAGCTGTTTTCGGGGTCGTAGTAGTGGGCGCGGTTGCCGGCGAAGCCGAGTTCGTCGAACATGAAGCGCGTCAGCACTTCGGCGCGTCCGTAGCCGGCTACGGGCAGCACGCGGGGGCGGACGGCCTCGGCCAGGGCGTCGAGGCGGGCGCGGTAGGCGGGGATGTCGAGGTCGGGATAGCGGTAGAGCGCCACGAGGAAGGCACCGCGTTCGAGGTCGCCTTCGTGCTCGTTCATGATGGCGCTCCAGGCCTGTTCGATGGGCGAGATGTGGAGCGTGTGAGCGATCTCGCCGAGGCGGCTACGAAGGGGTTCGTCGGCGTGTTGCTGGGCCTCGCGCAGCCGGGGCACGACGCCGCGACCCAGCTCGCCCAGACGGGCGTGCACCGCCTGCTGCACCGTCTCGCTCGGATCGTCCAGCAGGTCGATCAGCGCGGCGAGTTCGCTGGCGTTGGCGAGGTCGGCCATGGGTTCGCAAGTTGAGCCGGTCAGGCCGGGCGCGGGGCCTGGTGCAGGGCGGGCGTGGTGGCGAAGGCGCGGGGCACGGGCAGGTCTTTGACGGTGCGCAGGCCGGGTGGGGCGCCGGCCACCAGCGGCACGGCGTTGACCAGGGCGGCGATGGTGGCCGTGTCGCCGAAGATGCCGCCGGGCACGACCAGGTTGATGGGCGGTGTGCCTTCGAGGTGCACGGCGTCGCGCGGGTCGGCGGCGCCGACGTACATCTTGAGGTCGAGCGCCAGCAGCGGCGCGCCGTCCCGGTAGCCGGTGATGGCGTGGTGGATGCCGGCCACGCGGCCCTGTTGCACGAGCGAGAAGGCCGTGTGTACGTCGGCCTCGGCAATCATCGGGTCGAGCGTCTCTTCGACGCGGTCGAACGCCCAGCCCAGGCCGTCGGCCACCAGCAGCAGGGATTCGCGCAGGCCGATGTGGCCGAACGTACCTGTGCTCTTTTTCGCCTCGAAGTCGGCCAGGCTCAGGCCGGCGCCCACCTTGCGTTGCAGCGGCTCGCGGCGCTTTCCGGCGTCGACGACGCGTTCGACGCGAATGCTCTTGACGTCGGTGCAGACGCCGGTGGCCGTCAGCACCAGCGTGTCCATCGCGTAGCCGGGGTTGACGCCCGTGCCCAGCAGCACCACGCCGTGGCGCCGCGCCACGCGGTCGAGGTCGGCGGCAAGGGCCGGGTGCCGTTCGAAGGGAAACGAAAGTTCCTCGGTGGAGGAGACGACGTGCGCGCCGGCCTCGGCGCACAGCACGAGCTGGTTGCTCACGCGGTCGAGGAACGAACTCGTCGTGTGGACCACCACGTCGGGACGCGTCTCGGCCAGCAGGCGCGGGGCGTCGTCGGCGACGAGCAGGCCCGTCGTCTCCCGCCGCTTGAGCAGGTCGGCCAGGTCGCGCCCTGCCTTGCCGGGGTCGATGTCGATGGCGCCCACGAGCCGGAGCAGCCCGGAGGCCTGTTTGTCGAGCAACACACCCGCCGAGGCCAGGCCGATAGGCCCGAGGCCGTACTGTACCACGCGAATAGGATGTTGCATGCGCAGGAGGTCTGATGAGCAGCGGCGCGCCCGGATCGGGAAATTCGCCCGCGCGCCCGGACACATGAAACGAAACAATGGCGGCGGAGTCAACCGCGCCGGGGCGATGGATCCGGGTTTTCCGGCGCGCTCCGGCGGCTATTCGGGAAGGGGCCGCGCCCGATATGCCTCGAAATCGGGTAGGCTGCGCTGGTACACGTCGTCCATCAGCGGCGAGGAGAACAGGAAATCGGCGGAGGCGCGGTTGCAGGCGATGGGGATGTTCCAGACGACGGCGATGCGCAGGAGCGCGCGCACGTCGGGATCGTGCGGCAGCGGTTCGAGCGGATCCCAGAAAAAAATCAGCACGTCGATCCGGCCCTCCGAAATCATCGCGCCGAGTTGCTGGTCGCCGCCGAGCGGCCCGCTCTGGAGCTTGACGACGGGCAGGCCGAGTTCTTCTTCGAGCAGCCGCCCGGTGGTGCCGGTGGCGTAGACCCGGTGCCCGGCCAACGCCTCGACGTTGTAGGCAGCCCATTCGAGCAGGTCGCGCTTCTTGTGGTCATGGGCCACCAGGGCGACGTGTTTGCTCGCCTTCATGGGTGCGGAGGAATCAGCCATGGGGCGGTCACCCTCTATTTCATTTCCTTCAGGCCATCGAGACGTCGGCTTCGGGGGCGTATTCCTCCTCCGGCGCCATGAACGGGTAGGCGAAGTGCGAAG
>JBFGTT010000106.1:0-8510 GCA_041565995.1 Rhodothermales bacterium | reverse complement strand
CGCGCTGATCTACTACCGGCGGGAAGACCGGGCGGGGCCGAAGGCCTCCGAGGTGCTGCTCTACCGCCCCGAACCCGGCACGGCGCTCAAAGAGATGCTGACGCAGGCGCTCGGCGTGCTCGTGGTCGTCGACAAGCGCCGCGAGATCTATTTCATCGACAACGTCAAATTCCACCTCGACCACGTAGACCGCCTCGGCGCGTTCGTCGAAATCGAGGCCATCGACACCGACGGGACCCTCGGCCGGGCGGCGCTCCGCTCGCAGTGCGAGCACTACCTGAGGCTCTTCGAGATCGACGCGGCGGACCTGGTCTCGGTCTCCTACAGCGACCTGCTGCTCAACTAGCGTCTCGGCCGTTGGTGTAGAGCGGTGCGTCCTGGGGCAAGGCCTGCACGCGCGGGAAGGTGACGGTAAAGGTGCTGCCCTGGCCCTTGCGGCTCTCGGCGGTGATGGTTCCGTGCATCTGTTCGACGAGGCGGCGGGTGATCTTCAGACCCAGGCCGCTGCCTTCGTGCTTGCGCGCCATGCCGGTCGATTCCTGGCGGAACTCGTCGAAGAGGTGCGGCAGGAACGCCTCGCTGATGCCGCAGCCGGTGTCGCGCACCTGGAGCTGCACGTGCGCCTCGTCGGCCTCGACGCTCAGCCGCACGAAGCCTTCGCTGGTAAACTTGAGGGCGTTTTCGAGCAGGTTGTTGAGCACGCGGATCAGCAGCGAGCGGTCGAGGCAGGCGCGGGCGCCCTGCGCGCGGTCTTCAAGGTAGAGCGTGAGGCTCCGGGCGCGGGTCTGCGGCAGAAAGAACGCTACGGTCTCGCGTGCCACGTCGGCCACGTCGAGCACTTCGGCGCGCATCTGCACCTTGCCGGCTTCGAGGCGGGCGTAGTCGAGCACCGAGTTGAGCGTGTCGAGCAGACGCTGGCCGCCCTTGCTGATGGGTTCGAGCAGTTCCTGCTGCTCCACGTCGAGCTGCGCGGCCAGGATGTCGGCGAAGCCGATGATGCTCGTCAGCGGCGTGCGGATCTCGTGGCTCATGTTGGCCAGGAACGACGTCTTGAGGCGGGCCATCTCTTCGGCTTCTTCTTTGGCCTGGATCAGCGCCGTCTCGAAGTGTTTGCGCTCGGTGACGTCGCGCAAGAGCAGCATCACCAGGTGCCCGGAGCGCCCCCGGTAGCCCGGCTGCAACGGAGCCATGCTCCAGTCGAAGTAGCGCCGCTGGCCGGCTACCGCGAGGACGACTTCCTGGCTGCGCACCTCGGTGAGGGCCTCGTCGGGCCAGGCCACGTCGAGGGCGCGCGCGAGCGCGGCGATGGGCGTTCCTACGGCGTGCTCGGCCGCCTCGCCGAAGAGGTGCCGGGCCGCCGGGTTGAGATCCACCACGCGGTGCTGCCCGTCGAGCACCACCACGGCGTCGGGCAGGCTCTCGACGATGGCCGCCCGCGCCACGGGCATCAGGTCCAGCAGGTGAAAGCGGAACAGCCCCCAGGCGAAGAGCACCCCGCTGAAGGTAAAGCCGACGGGCGTCAGGTCGATGTGCGCGAAGCGGCTCGGCGCCGCCAGGAAGAGCGCGTTGAGCGCCAGCGGCGCCGTGGCCCCGGCCAGCATCAGCGTGGCCTGGTCCCGGAAGAACGCCGGCACGTGGTGCCGATGCAGGCCGATCAGCACCACCCCGGCTCCGATCAGCGCGTAGCTGTAGGCCGCGTGAATCCAGAACCAGGGTCCGTAGAGGCGCCCGACGCCCGCGACCGGCCCGGCGGCTTCCGGCATGGTGGCGCTGAACATCAGCCCGTGCAGGTCGTTGGTCGCCACCAGCGCCAGCGTCAGCAGCGGAAGCGCCAGCAAGAGGGCGAGGCGGCGTGGGGCCAGCCAGCGCCGGCGCTCGGTGTAGGCCAGCGCGAAGGCAAGCCACGCCACGGGCAGCGTCGCGATGGCCGCGTAGCGCACGTCGGCCAGCCACACTTTGGCCTCCAGGCCCACGGCCAGCACTTGCAGGCTGGAGAGCAGCGACCACAGGCCCGCCAGCGCCGTCATGGCCATAAAGGGGCGTGTGGCGCGGGCGGCCCGGTGCGGCCAGGCATAGCGAAGCAGCGCCGCCGAGACCAGGACGGAGAGCGCGAAAGGCCACACGAAATCAGTATACATCCACTGAATCAACGTCCTACCTCTCGTACAAAGCACGCCGTGACGTGCGTGCCGATGCGCTGCCCCCGCGACCGCCCGCCGCCGGGAGAGGGCCTGCCTGGCAGTATCGACCCAACACCCCGCGCGCTTAAGCGAAGCCGCTACCTGCCGGCGCCTGCGAGGGGTGCAGTTGACCGCCTCAGAAGGGCACCTCGTCCTCGACCTCGTCGGGCGAGCGTTCCTGGCGCAGCACGCGGATGCCCTCGGGCGAGAAGCCGAAGAGGTCTTCGGGCGAGAAGATCAGGCGGAAGTCGTGCTCGGCGAAGAACGGCTCGAACTTGCGGGCGAATTCGTCGAGGCGCTTGACGTAGTAGGCGGTGTTTTCGTCGGGGCTGGCCGGGTCCCATTCGTCGGCCAAGCGGCAGTTTTCGAAGGAGGTGACGTGGGCGCCGGCGCCGGTGACGTAGTAGCTGATGCGGTCGCCTTTGCGGGTGGGGCGGCCCGTCTCGGCGGCCAGCCGGATGGCCAGCTCGTAGGCCGCCGCGCGGGTGCGCCTGCCGGCTTCGACGTCGGCCTGGTACTGCGCCACGTCGTCCTTGATGGTCTCGGTGCGAGAGAAGTCCCGGGCGCTCTTCCAGGCGTGGTTCAGGATGCGCTCGCGCGTCTGGAGGTAGAGGTCGTGCAGGCCCTGCACGTCTTCGTCGATGAGGCGCTGGATGGCCTGCCGCACGAAGCGCCGCCCGAAGCGCTCGATGGAGCGGGAGACGAGCGAGGAGCCTTTGAACTTGAGCGTGCCGTCGTAGGTGAGCAGGGCGTAGTTTTTCTTTTTGTAAGAGAGCATGCGCCGGAAGCGCCCGTCGAAGCCGATGCGGATGCCCCGGGGCATCTCAACGTTGAGACGCTCGACGAAGGCGCGCTCGGCTTCGTCGCCGCGCACGACCTCGGGCGGCACGAAGAGCACCCCGTCGGTGTCTACCTCGACGACCTGCCCGCCGGCGCGGCGGATCAGGGCGATGATCTTGCGGAGGATCTGCTGCCCGGTGGCCGCCACGCGGTCGGCCTCGGCAAAGTCGTTGAAGGCGGCCAGGCTAAAGCCGAGGTTGCCATAGAAACTTTGTCCGCACCAGTTGTATTTGCCCGTTCTGCCACAGAGCAGCGTGTGGTTGTCGGCCACCGTGAGGCAGTAAATCATCCCGGAGAAATCGACGAGTCGGCGCTGGTGGGGTTTTATGGTAGGCGTGATGCCTCGCGACCGATTCACATGAATCCGGTAACAACCGTCATAAATTGCCGGATAGGCTCGAAGGCCCATGTGAAGCGCGAGGCGGATAAAATCTTCCGCGAGTTGCTTGCTGGCCGTCGAGTACCGTTTGCCATTTGCATGACCATCGCCTTCCATCAGGGCATCAAACAAGTGCTGAAGTTGATGTCGAGGAAGTTCGAAAACCCATGATGGAATACCTCGTTGAAAGCTATTGCCTCCGCACTCGCGTTCGAAGATGTCGTAGAGAATCTTCGAACAAAATGAGAAACCGTTTTGATCAACTGAGTACTTGATGCCCATTCGATCCAGGAGAGTACGTACTTTTTTCCTTCCCTTAGTTTTTTTCTGGCAAATCGTTACGCGGTAGGAAACGCCTCGCACGTTTCCGTTCTCGTAAACCCGCTTCTTACTCTTATAGAGGGTACCCTCACTGATGTACCAGCCTAGCAGGGCCAGCCAGTCGTTCATCTCATAGGTCTCCGGTTGCCATCGCGCTTGCTGACGCAACTCCTTGATGTCGCGCGAACCAGCCTTGAAGGGGATACCTAGCTCTTCGCACTTTTCGGAGAGTGAAACGGTAAGCCGAGATGGATGAACACGCGATAAGGGACGCAACGGCGGTAATTTCCGGCGGATGCGGTCTGCCTGCATCTCCCGCGCTTCCTCCCACGCATAGGGCGTGTAAACGCCTCCGGTAAATTTGCTCGTCAAAAAGCGATGGTTGGGAGTGACGAGATAGTCGACAAACCGGTTCTTTATTTCGACCATCGGCCCCTCGTAATGCTGTGCGTACGTCATCAAAACAGGTTTGATCTCTACGTCGAACGTTGCCGGGTTCATCGAATAAACAAGATCGCCGACCTGCACATCCTTGATGTTTTTGATCCCGTCTACCGTCACGACTTCTGTTGCTTCATCGAAGCAGTTGATCAGCACCTTGTAGGACGACTGCCGCGCGTCGAGTTCGCCTCGGACTTCGTCGGAGGGGGCCGTTTGCATCCTGGCTTTGGCCTCCAGGCGCAGGTCCGTCAGGCGGCGCAAGAGGGTGGGGAAGAGGCCCAGGTGGTCGCGGCGGGGCCGCACGTCGTAGTGCAGCATGATCGACGGGTAGAGGCTCTCGACGTCGGCGTAGACGACCGGGCCGACGACGCCGGTGACGAACACGTCGGTGTAGCCGCCGACGGCCTGGCTGCCCCACTCGCTCCGGGGCACGGCGTGGCGCTGGTGCAGGTACTCGCGCACGAAGAGCGCCTCGATCTTGGCCGCCGGGCCGGTGCGGGCCACCTGGCCGTAGGGCATCGGCAGCATCTGCGTCAGGTAAAACGTCGATCCGGAGAGATGGCGGGCCAGGCGCTCGGTCTCGATCACGTCGTCGAGGGCGTAGGCCAGCACCCGTTCGGGGTCTTCGTGCCAGACGCGGGCGATGTCGGCGCCGGCGATGTAGGTGCGGTCTTCGGGCGCGAAGCCGAAGTAGCGGGCGGCGTCTTTGAGGCCGTAGCCGGGCAAGTTGCGCTTGAACACGTCGAAGGCCATCACCTGGAAGAACACGTCCACCACGTGCCGCCCGGCGACCTCGAAGGCGGGGAAATCGACCGTTCGCTCGGCGAAGCGCATGCTGGAGGGGAACGAGCGCGGCACGGAGCCGTCGCGCCCGATGGCGAAGGGCACGCCGTGGCGCGCGTAGCGGGCGGTGAGGTAGGGCAGGTCGAAGGCCATCAGGTTGTAGCCTTCGATCACGTCGGGGTCGCGCTGGCGGAGGAGGCGGACGAGTTCCTGGAGCAGCGCGCGTTCGCCGCCGGCCCGCGCGTCGAGCACCTGCTGCCAGCCCCGGTTGTCGTGCAGCGAGACGATGATGACGGCGTCGTCGGGGCGTCGGGCGTCGGGGAAGCCGCCCTCGGTATAGGCTTCGATGTCGAGTTGGAGGCGGTGCAGATCGTCGAAGGCCATGCCTTTGAAGCAGGTGCGGCCCGTCTGCATCAGGTATTGCTGCGCCGGGTTGTTGACGAGGTAGAGTTCGTCGGGCCGGCGCTCGCGGCGTTCGACGGCGCGCTCGACGTGGCGCACGGCGTCCCAGTAGGCCGGCCAGGAGTGCAGGACGACCAGGTAGCGGTAGAAGTTGTCGCCGGCGAGGTGCTGGAACTGGAACCGCTGGCGGGGAAAGCCGCGCAGCAGCCCGGCGTCGGAGAGGAAGAAGAACGGGTAGAACGGCTCGTCGTTTTCTTCGACGCGGTCGTCTTCGGTGCGGCGGTAGACGCGCACGCGGGCCTGCCCGGCGTCGTCGAGCAGTGGCAGCACCGCGACGATGCGCGGCGTCGGGTCCTTGCCGAAGAGCGCTGCGTCGGCGTAGGGCGCGTCGTCGCCGGGCGGTGCGGGCATGCAGGATCAGCGGTGAGTGGCCGGTCGAAAAGGGGTGGGGCTGAACGTGTTCAGGTCTTCACGTGTTGGCGTGTTTGAGCGTTTTCTCTCCAACACTCGAACCCTCAAACACCGAGCCCGCGAGGATTATACCGGTGCATCGGGGCGGGGTTGCCCGGCGCTTCGTGGCGCCACGCAGGCGGCTCGCCCCTTGCGCGGTGCTCCACATATCCAGAAAGTCACAGTCGAGGCGTCTTGCCGGCAGCAACCTGGCAAGGGGCGGCCCGTAGAGCGCGGGCTTGGTGACCGGACCGGATCATCACGGACATCCCCTCCCACGTAATTGCGCCGTTGCGGCGCTGAGGCGCCATGGGTCTCGACGATAAACTGGTCCTGCTGACCATCGGCGTCGGCACGGCCGCCTTTGCCTGGTTCTATGGGCGCCGGGGCGTTCGGGGGCGCCGGCTTTTCACCGCGCTCTGGTCGTCTTTCTACGGACTCGTGCTGACGGTGATGATGGCGGCGCACTGCCTGGAGATCCTCTATCACACCCTGGCCGGCCACGTGTCTTTCGATGGGACGCCCTTCGTCTACGGCTGGCGGGTCTACTCGCTGCTCCTGTTCGGCGTCCTCCTGATCTGGCTGGGCGTCGGGTGCTTGCGCGCGGCGCTCGGGCTGAGCCGTGGCGAGGCCGCGGCCCGTCCGGCGATGCTTCGCCTCCTGGCGCTTGTGCTGGCGCTGGTGGTGCCCCTGATCCCGATTCATCCCTTCTTCGGCTACCTGATGTCGGGCGTGAGCGCCGTAACCCTGGCGGTGGTCGTGCTAACGGCGCGGGAGCGGTCTCCGTGGCCGCTGGCGGTGGGCGCGTGAAAATAGGACGTTCTGCCCATGCGCGAGCGGGCGGCCCCGACGTAGGTTGCCGGCGCCTACAACCTCTCCAACGGATGAGACTAAAACGGCTATGAAGACGCTGCTACTGACCTGTGCCGGCCTGCTGCTGCTTCAGGCGGCGCTCGGACGTCCCGCCGCCTACCCCCTGGCAGATCGCGGCGCCGGGCGCGGCGAGGCGGTGCAGGATACGCTCTTCGGATACGCCTACTTCCCGTTCGGCCTCTCCTGCTTCATCCCGCACGAAGCCTCCCACGGCGTCCATCTGAACGTGCGGATGGGCGAGTTTTACAGGATGGGGGTGTCGTGCGTACCCGATAACACCAAGTTCGCCAGCGGGGACTGGCCGGCTACGGGGCAGATCGGCCTCGACGCCTACAACGTCTTCTACGTGTTTCCCGCGCAGGACTTCCCCGTGCGCCTCTCATCGAATGCACGCCTGGCTTTCAAGGCGCAGCGCTACGGTACGGACCTGGACTCGCTGGAGGTGCGCATCGTGTACGGCCACGAGGGCTATACGTCGCTGCTGAAGGTGAAACTGGAGGACCAAGAAATGCACGCGTACACCGCGCCGCTGCCTCAACTCGCCACGTCCGACGTCTTCTCGATTCGCTTTTATGCCTGGAGTTCAAGCGCGAAACCCGGCGGCAAAGCCAGCGGCATCCTGCTCCTCGAAGACGTCTTGTTGCCCTTCTCGGTGCATCTCAGAACCTCGGTTGAGACGCCCTATGCGCCGGTCTCGTTGGCGCTTTCGCCGGTCTACCCCAATCCCTTCCAGGCCGCCGCGCGCCTGACGCTTACGCTGGAGCGTCCGCAGCCCGTGCGCCTGGCGGTGTACAACGTGCTCGGCCAGCAGGTGCGCGTGCTGGCCGATGGGATGATGCCCGCCGGAGCGCACCCGCTGACGTTCGAGGCCGACGCGCTCCCGAACGGCGTCTACCTGATTCGTGCTGTGGCAGGCGGGGCGGCGGTAACAAGGATGGTTACCCTGGCGAGGTAGCCGCCGCGCGCGTCCGTGGAGGCGGAGCCAGGGGCGGCCCTCCCTGTTGCCCCGCAGCGCCGTAGCCGCTACCTTCGTGGTTGCTGCTGCGCGGCCCAGTGCCGGTGCGCGCCCGGCTGTACCGCAGCGTCGCAGACTCCGCCATCTAAACGTGCGTCTCCATCATGGACCCTGCTTTGGTTGAACTGTCGAAAACCTACCTGTTCATCGATCTGTGGTACAACTGGACGATCCGATACGCCGACGAACTATCCAGGCGCGGCACCGGCTACGGATTTCGCGGCGGCGTCTTTTATCCCAACGGCGCCAAGGTGGGTCAGCATCATGACGACTGGCCGCCTTTCTTCAACGCGATGGCCGTGTTGGGCGTGCCGTACACCGGCATCCACGCGCTGTATTGCTATCTGAATTATCCGTCCTTTAGAACCTATTGGGATACGAGCGGCGCGGTATTCAATTTTCCGTAGGCGGGCGTTTGCGGGATCCCGGCCCCCGGATCAGGTCCGGGGCGGTCCGGGAGGACGGGCGGGGAGCCTGGGGGGCTATTTTGGAGGCGTCTTATCCCGAAAAGATGTCCGGAGGCAGGCCGGCGTGGGTCCGGAGCATCTTCAGAACGTCTCCGGAAGAAGGTAGGAGCTGGACGGGAGTTGGTAGGGAGCTAGGTGGGAGCAAGGTAGGAGCTAGACCGGAGCGGGAAGGGCGTTTCGGCGGGGGACGCCGGAGCCTGGCGCGGTGCTGTAGACGGACGTTGGCAAGGTTCACCGCACCCGCGTGAGCGTCGTCGTGCGCGTGGTCTGGCCGGAGGTCGTCTTGGCGGTCAGGCGGGCAAGGTAGAGGCCGGGGGCGGCGTAGGCGTCCTGCCAGGCGGCAGTGTGCATGCCCGGCG
>JBFGTT010000105.1:0-8578 GCA_041565995.1 Rhodothermales bacterium | reverse complement strand
TTCTCCAACGTCGGCGTCTTTCAGACGCTGGGGCTGCTGCTGGGCGGCTACGAAGTCACCGGTTTCATTCATCGCCTGGGCGCCGTCGTCACGTTTCTCTACTTCGGCCTGCACCTGGGCGCCGTGCTGCGCAAGAAGCGGCAGCAGCGGCTCTCCTGGCGCGACCTGCTCACTGGAGAGGACACGCTGATGCCGCGCAAACAGGATTTCGTCGAGTTCGCGCAGACGATCCGGTGGTTCCTCGGACGCGGTCCGCAGCCTCGCTACGGGCGGTGGACGTACTGGGAAAAGTTCGATTACTTCGCCGTCTTCTGGGGCGTCTTCATCATCGGCTCCAGCGGGCTGATCCTGTGGTTTCCGACGTTCTTCACCGCCCTGGGCCTGCCGGGCTGGGCCATCAACGTCGCCACCATCGTCCACAGCGACGAAGCGCTGCTGGCCGTCGGCTTCATCTTCACCATCCACTTCTTCAACACCCACTTCCGCCCCGGCAAATACCCGATGGACACGGTGATCTTCACCGGGCGCGTCTCGCTGGAGGAGTTGAAGGAGGAGCGGCCCCGCGAATACGAACGGCTGGTGCAAAGCGGGAAGCTGGAAGAGCGGCTGCGGCCGGCCCCGCCGCGCCGGCTGGAACGAAGCGCCAGGATCTTCGGGTTTACGGCGCTGGGCATCGGCATCCTGACGATCCTGCTGATCGTCTACGCGATGCTCCTCGCCTTCCGCTAAGGACGCTACCGCCCGAAGACGTCGATCTTGCCGTTGATGTGCAGCCCCTTGTCCAGGATGTTCAGCTCGGCGTCGACGACGCGGGGGTGGCAGCCGTTGCACGTGGCGGCGGGCACGTGGCCGGTGGGCGGCAGGCCGTGGCAGGTGCCGCAATCGGCCTGGCCGGTGCCCACCTCGGTCCAGCGCAGGAGGAGGTCGTTACCCGTCATCACGTCGTCCACGTAGGCCTCCGGGTGGTCGCTTTCGTCGCGGCGGAAGGTGAAGGCGCCGTGGCAGTAGACGGTGCCGCAGGTGGCCGCAGCCGGATCCCACACGGGCGTGACGCGCCCCCGGTGCGTGGCGAGCAGCTTGAAGTTGATCTCGGCCTGCGCGGGGCCGCCGTCGAGGTGACCGGCCTCGGCGAGGGCGGTGGGCACCACGTGGCACTGGGCGCATTCGGGGGTCATGGCGGTGGTGAAGCGCTTGGCGCCGGTGTGCGCCTCGTGCGCCCCGACGCTCCGCACCGTGGTGGCCGTCTGGCCCAGCAGGTTGGGCGGCGGGGCCACGCTCTGGTCGCTGCCGTGGCACGTGTTGCACGCCTCCGGCCCGTCTTCGCCGGCGTGGCACGAGAGGCAGTTCTTGTCCGGCTCGCCCTCGCCCCGATAATCGGCGCCGTGGCAGGACCGGCAGGTGCTCAAATCCCAGAGGCTCCGTTCTGCGATAAAGCCTGCGTGGAAGGCGCCCGACTGGCTGTCGGCAAAGCCTCGGGGATGCGGATAGACGGCGTGGCACCCCGACCCGAAGCAACTCACGCGGGCGCCGCCGCCGAGGTAATCCGCGCCGTGACAGCTCGCGCAGCCCTCGGCTTTGTTGACGCTCTCGAGCACCACCCTGCCGTGAAAGACGTCGGAGGCGGGATCGGCCCAGCCGTCGGGGTGGGCGGTCACGCCCAGCGGGTCCATGCGGTCGGCACAGGAGACCAGCCCGGCGGCCAGGCCGAGGACGAGGAGGAGGGTTAAAGCCGTGTTGCGCATCAGGCCCCCGCTAATTTTGGCCGCCGTGGCACGGCTGGCAGACCCGGTCGGCGTCGGCCTCGTGGCAGGCCATGCAAGAGGCCAGATCGTTCAGCGCCTCCAGGCGGTGGCGCCCGCCGTCGACGGCGTTGGCCCAGCCCGGCGTATGCGTGTGGGGCAAGACCAGGTTATCCCGGTGACAGTCGATGCAGAAGAGCGTGTCGGTGTGGCAGGCCAGGCAGGCTTTCTCGTTGGCCTGCGCCTCCAGCGCGTGCGTGAAGGCATAGTTGAGCGGATGCACGACGCGATCCAGGTTGTCGCCCTCGTGGCAGTCCTGGCAGAAGTCGTCGTCGTGGCACGTCTGGCAGGTCTTGTCTGCATCCACCGTCAGGGCCTGGTTGCGGGCCAGGTCGGAGTGGGTGTGGACGAAGCCCGGCGTGTGGCTCAGGGGCACCAGCCGATCCGCCGGATCGTGGCAGGTGGCGCAATCTGCGGCGAGGCCCCGTTGCTCGTGGCAATCCATGCAGGCCACCATGGTGGGCAGGATGACCGGCTCCACGGTCGTCTTCTGCGCTACGGCGGCGTGGCAACTTTCGCACGTCAGGCCGCCGGCCAGGTGTTTTTCGTGCGAGAAGAGCCGGCTGTAGGTATCGATGCGCGGCACTTCGCGCGGGTCGTCCAGGTCGCTGTGGCAGGTGCCGCAGGCGTCGTCGTCTTCGACGTCGTGGCAATCGCTGCACACGTCCATCGAGGGCAGGAGGTTGTCGAAGCCTCGGGCGCTCGTCTCGGCGGCCTCGTGGCAGTCGCCGCATTCGAGTTCTTCTTCGAAGACGTGGAGCTGGTGCGAGAAGATCAGCTCTGCAGGCTGCCGCGCGCCGACGCCGGGCGCGGCCAGGCGCGTCCAGGACACGAAGAAGAACGTGGCCGGCACGAGCAGGGCGAGGAAGAACGATCTCATCATGTGCGGTCTCCTGGGTCTTAAGGCGCGGCGTAGCCTGCTTTCACCGGACGTTGAAGGCGTAGCTGACGCGCACGAGGCCGCGCAGGTCGTTGTCGTAGAAACTGTTCATGCTCTCTTGCACTTCTGCCTGAATCGAGAGGGCGCGCACCGGACGATAGAGCACCCCTCCGGAGAAGGCGGTGGCGTCCTCGCTGAGGGCGATGCTCCGGCGCTCATAGGTGTAGTGGCTGCTGTGCAGCTTCACCGTCAGGCCGGGCAGCACGTCGTAGCGCACCTGGCCGAAAAGCCCCACGTTGTCCCCCCCGAAGCCGGCCTGATAGACCACGCCGACGGTTCCCCAGCGGTTGCCGGCGGTGAGGATCACCTCGTCGTTGGTCTCGTCCCGCTCGTAGATCGTGTGCAGGTATTGCACGCCGAACTGGTAGGAGAGGACGTCGAGGGTGAGGCCGCCTCGGAGTTGATGGAAGGCCACCAGTTCGAAGACGTTGAAGAAGGAATCTTCGAAGACGCGCGGCTTCTGGCTGTTGAACTCGGCGGAAAGCGACCACGGCTGCGCCTGGTAGGTCAGCCGGTAGCGCATGCCCTGGTAGTCGGACCGCTGCAGGTTGTAATCGAACTGGGCCTGGTAGTAGAGTTTCTGTTTCCAGGCGCCCGTGAGCGCCACGCCGGCCTGGCGCCAGGCGATTCGGTCGTTCCGGAGGCGTTGCACGTAGCTCAGGTCCAGGCGGGCGGGCGGGCCGAAGCGGTAGGCGGCATAGCCGCCGAGCACGCCGCCCTCGCGCCACGATTGCAGCGCGAACGGGCGGTCGAAGGGCACCGCCAGGCCGCCGACGACGTGCAGCTCCAGCTTCCGCGTGGGCCGGGCCTGGACGGAGAGGGCGTCCAGGGATCCGTTGACGACGCCTTTGTAGAGGAACTGCCGGCCCAGGCGTAGCGAGACGGAGCGTCCGGGCGCGCGCCAGTCGAGGTAGGCGTTGTAGACGCGCTCGTCCCAGGCTGCCGGATCGCCGCGCCGCGCCAGGCGAACGTTGGTTTTGAAGGAAAGGTCAGCCGTCGCCAGCGGGCGCACGTGCAGCCGGAGGCCCTGGTAGGCATCCCACTGCTGCTGCGCCGCCGGGTTCTCCCAGGCGTAGAGCAGCGCGTACACCTGCCCGTCCACCCGCGCCTGCGCGCAGGCCGATACGGTCCACAGACCGATCCAGGCAATAGCAATGCCGGACAGGATCGATTTCATGAGTATCCTGTTTCCAAGACGGCTCGCCGGGACGCGGCAGGGAAGCGCGCGGAGGGGGCCGGCCAGTCCGGCTCGCGTCTATTTGGCCTTGGGGATGGGGTGCGCGATTTTCTTCTTCGCCTCCTCGAAGTTGAACCCTTTGAAGCCGGGGCTTTTTTCGTTGTGGCACCCCCGGCACAACTGCTCATCGGGTTGGATCAGCCCGACGGATTTCGCGGCGATCGTCCCGTTGGTGATGCCTTCCATGGTGCTTTTCTTGTAGTAGTCGCCGCCGGCGCCGTGGCACGACTCGCAGCCGACGCCGTCCTCGACGGTGTACTTCTCGCCGAGGTATTTGGCGTCGACGCCGTAGGCCGTCACGTGGCATTGCAGGCATTCGCCGGAGGTCTGCGGGTTGTCGATCCCGCGCGCGGCGCCGTATTCCTTGGCCTTTGCGGTGGCCAGCACGGTATACGCCTTGGCGTGCGGTCCCTCCTGCCAGAGGCGATACTGTTCGCCGTCTTCTGCCTTCCGGTGGCAGGTCTTGCACTTGTCGACGCCGATGAATTCGCGCTGTTGGAGGAACGCGTGGGACGAAGAGTGCTCGCCCTCGGGCGCCTCGGCGAAGTAGGCCTTCCCTGAAAAGGCCAGGGTGACCAGCGCTATCGAAAGCACGAGGAGTTTACTCATGGAACACCTCCCTAGGTGGTTGTTGAACGGTGGCGCCACGCCCCAGGGCAAGGGTCATGCCGCGCGCCCGGCGCGTTGCGTCATCGTTTGTCAATTTCACGGATTTTCAGATACAGGCCGATGGCGAGCAGCGTGATGAACAAGGTAGCCAGCCCGAAGCCGATGCGCCGCGTGCCGAACTCCTTGATCTGCGCCAGGGAGAGCGCCAGGGCTTCCCGGGCCTTCGCCACGCCTTCGTCCGTCCTGGCCCCCACCTTCTCAGGATCGAAGGTGTGCACCAGCGTCCGGGCCTGGATCAGACTCTGGTGGGCATCTTTGAGCAGGTAGGCGATGTCCATGTCGTCCATTCCGACGCGCACGACCTCTCGTTGTTGCGCGGCGGCGCTGTCGTAGGCGGCCACCAGCCCGGCGAGGTGGGCGTAGATCTCTTGCGCCGCCTCGTAGGCGTCTTCGCCCTCGTCGTGGCAGTCCAGGCACACCGAGCCTTCGCCGACGCCCGTCATCGCGTCGAAGGTTTTGCGCACGTCGTGGGCGCCGTGGCACTCGATGCAGGCGTGCAGTTCAATGTCTTCGAACGGCTCGGCCATGGCGCTTTCTGCGAAGTACTGCGCGTTGTTGACGTGGCAGGTGCCGCAGACCTGGTTGAGGGACGCCACGCCCGGCGGCAGGGCGCCGTGGTTGCCGTGGCAGTCGTTGCAGGCGGGCGCGCCGACGTCGTGTTCTTCCAGGAGCGCCTTGCCGTGCACGCTCTCGGCGAAGGCATCGAACTGGCTGGTGCGGATGCCGTAGTCGGCCATGTAGGCGGCGTCGCCGTGGCACGTCTTGCACGTGGCGGGCACGTTGAGCGGGTAGACCGTCGAACGGGCGTCGGCGGCGGGCAGGATGGCGTGGGCGGTATGGCAACTGGTGCACTCGGCCACCTTGAGGTCGCCCTCCTTGAGCTTCTGGCCGTGCACGCTGATGAAGTACTGCTCCACCTGGTCGGTGTGGATGCGCGGCTGGAAGTCGTGCATGAACGACGGGTTCGAATGGCAGGCGCCGCAGAGCCGGGGCGTATCCGTCCTGGCGGGCACGCCCACAAAGCCGGTGCCCGGCGCCTTGGCCTCGTCCATGTCGTCGGTGGTGGCGTCTCCGCCGTGGCAGCCCACGCACGAGAGCCCCTGCTTCAGGTGCACGTCGTAGGTCTGGAAGTCCTCGGGCAATTCCTCCAGGTCGAGGTGGCAGGCCACGCACTGATCGCCCTCGGGCATCGGGGGGGCGTCCTGCGCGAAGGCGCCGCCGCCGAGGCACAGGCACCAGGCCGCCCCCCAGCATAAAGCACGATATCCGTATCGCAAAGCCGTCATCATTCCAGGCCTCCGAGGTACCCCGCTGCGGTCATGATCACGATGTAGACGAGCGCGATGACACCGACGATCACCATCGGACGCACCTTGCGCCCCGGCCTGGCTTTGATCTCCCAGAACGGAACGAGCAACCACGCCACCGTGATCACGGCGAAAAAGAGCACCCCGAGCAACTCCCCTTCGATGAAGACGACGTGCCCCGGGATGAGCTTCAGCGTCTGGAACATAAACACGAAATACCACTCGGGCCGTATCCCTTCGGGCGCGGGCGAGAACGGATCGGCTTTGAGGCCGACCTCGGCAGGCCAGAACACGGCCAGGTAGAGCAGCACGTTCAGGACGACGAGCCACAGCAGGGCGTCCTTGAGCAGGAAATTGGGGAAAAACGGGATCTCCTTCCGCTCCGAAGGAGGCAGCTTGGCCACGGCCTCGGGCACGTGCATGCCCTGGCGTTGCACGAAGAGCAGATGCAGCACCAGGATGATCGTGAAGATCGCCGGCAGGAGCGCGACGTGGAAGGCGTAAAACCGCGAGAGCGTGGCCCCGGAGACGTCCGGCCCGCCCCGGAGCAGTTCTTTCAGCGGTTCGCCTACCAGCGGCACCACGCCCACGATGTCCGTCCCCACCTTCGTGGCAAAGAAGGCCAGTTCGTCCCAGGGCAGCAGATAGCCGCTGAAGCCCAGCCCCATCACGAGCAACAGCAGCACGAACCCCGACATCCACGTCAGCTCCCGGGGCTTGCGGTAGGCGCGCGTAAAGAAGGTGCTGAACATGTGGAGGAAGGCGAAGAACACCATCAGGTTGGCCGCCCAGCTATGCACCGAGCGAAAGAGCCACCCGAAGCTCACCTGATCCATGATAAAGCGAACGCTCTCATGGCCGCTGTCCACGCCGGGCTGGTAGTAGAAGAGCAACAAGATGCCGGTAAAGATCTGCACGGCAAACAGGAAAAGCGTCACCCCGCCCAGGTAATACCACACCATCTGGCGATGCACCGGCACCCGCTTGTGCCGCATGTAGGTAAGCAGCGGATCGAGGTCGAAGCGCTCGTGTAACCAGGCGTATAGCTTTGATCTTGCTCGCGCTGCCATGACTACCCCACCGGTTGCGGCTTCGAGACGATGATTTCGTCGTTGACGACGTTTACCGTGAAGGGAGCCAACGGCCTCGGCGGCGGCCCTGAGATGTTGCGCCCTTGCAGATCGTAGTGCCCGTTGTGACAGGCACACCAGAGGTGCTTGAGATCGCTCCGGTACTGCACGATGCAGTCCAGGTGCGTGCACGTAGCCTCGAAGGCCCGAAACTCCCCGGTGTCGGTCCGGATGAGCATGACCGGCGTCCTGCCGAACTTGACGATCTGGCCGCTGTTGACGGCAAAATCGGAGGCCAGTCCGGCCTTCACGCTGTTTACATTCGCCTCCGCCAGCCTGGGCGGTCTGAGAAAGGAGAGCACCGGGTAGAGCACGCTGCCCAGCCATCCCAGCAAGGCCCCACCAATGAGGACGTTGAGAAACTTACGTCGCGTTTCAGCCATGTTGCCTCCGTTAAAGGTGCCGTTCCGGCGACGGCAACGCCCGGGGCAGGCCTCGCAGGACCGGCCCTTGCAAGGCCCTTGAGCCGCCCAGAAAATGGCGAATCGGACGCAGGAATGCAAGCGAACGACCCGGCGCTAAGTACCGGCACCGCGCAGTCACAATATGTGAGTTTTTCCCATGACGTGGTGTAATCCAACCCTGACCTACGGTGTAGGGGCTTTGCTTACACGGGCCGACGGGCGCGCGCCCTCCCCCACCCGGCAGTGCGGCGGCTCTCCACCATGCGGCGTGCAGCGGGGCCTACGCCGCCCTGCCGGCAGCGCCCTGCGCGGCCTGCGACAGATGAATAAAACACGGAGAAAAAATCACTTGTCGGCATTCGACGCATCCGGCCTCAGGGCCGCCGCTCCGTTTTCACCGCCGCCGGCCTCGGCGAGGTAGCGCCGCCGCCGCGCCCCGCGCGTTTTTTCCGTCCCTTCCCGGCATCGGCTCTGCCTTTGCGCACCCTCCGTACAGCGTGTGGGGGATTCCCCTACCCGACTTGCAAATCCGTGGCCCGGCGCATAGATTCGCCCACGAGTTCTTTCTCGCGCTCCACCGTCAGGTTTTCCGGGCACCTAACACTGAGCGAGGTTTGTGCCATGAGAATGTTCGAGATCGCCACCCGATTCACCACCCGTTTCGGCGCCTTCGCCCTGCTGGCGGCCACCTTGCTCGCCCTGCCCGCTGCCCTGCTGCTCAGCGGCTGCGACACCAACACCCGCGTCGACACCATCTTCGTCGAACGCCCCTTCTTCGAAGACCCCCCCGCCTCGGCCCAGGGCTTCCTCGGCTACGACGAGGCCGACATCCGCCTGACCGTCTGCGGCAACTGCCACGTGGGCCAGCAGGCGGCCTGGAAGCAGACCGGTCACGCCGAGGCCTGGCGTTCGTTGCAGGAGAGCGGGCACGCGCGTGAGTTCTGCGAGAACTGTCACACGGCGGGACCCAACGGCAACGCGCTGGAGGAGGGGGGCTGGGCGTCGTCGAAGGACGAGCGGTATCACGACGTGCAGTGTGAGAGTTGTCACGGACCGGGACAGCAGCACGTGGAGAATCCGGACGCGTCGCAG
>JBFGTT010000104.1:0-8586 GCA_041565995.1 Rhodothermales bacterium | reverse complement strand
GGCACCAGGCCGGCGAACACACGGAACGCCTCGCGGTAGGCGTCGAAGTCGTCGTAGATGTCGGCGTGGTCAAACTCCATCGACGTGACGACGGCGCCGGCGGGGCGGTAGTGGACGAACTTGGGCCGCTTGTCGAAGTAGGCGCTGTCGTACTCGTCGCCCTCGACCACGAAGTGCGGCCCGCTGCCGCCGGCGTAGCTGACGCCTCCGTTGGTCATCACGCCGCCGACGAGAAAGCCGGGGTCGAGGCCCGCCTCGCGCAGGACGTGCACCAGCATCCCGGTCGTGGTCGTCTTGCCGTGCGTGCCGGCCACCACGAGCGCGCGGCGGTCCCGGATGAAGAAGTGCGCCAGGGCTTCGGGGAACGACTGCTGCACTAGGCCGTGCGCGCGGGCGTAGGCCGCCTCCGGGTGCGTCGGCGTGCACGCGTTGCCGACGACGACGAGGCCGGGCGCAGGGTCCAGGTGCGCCGGGTCGTAGCCTTCGAGCACCGCCACGCCCATCTGGCGCAGGCGCGTGCTCATGGGCGGATAGGCCGCCTCGTCCGATCCCCGCACGCGGTAGCCCGCCTGCTGAAACAGCCCCGCCAGCGACCCCATCCCCGTGCCGCAGATGCCGATCAGGTACACGTCTTCGAGGTCGCCGGGCACGGGCGGGCGTTCGAAGATACGCAGGTGCGCGTCGGGAAAGTCGGTGAGTTGCTTCATCCTACGAGAGCCGCAACGAGGATCCGGCAAAAGAATGCGCCGCCTCCGGTCCCGGTTTCCCGGTCCGTTTCTATCCCCAATTCAAGGGGCGAATGTGGTTGAAGTTGATTACGTCCACGTCTGTACTCTGGAGAAAGTTAGCCAGGGGAAAGTCGTCGGTCAGGACCAGATATTTTCCCGGCGCCAGAGCGATGATGCCCGCGTCGGTTAGGCCGAATCTCAAGAAAGGTGGCTGGCCACAGATTCTCTCGGACGGCAGATAGGTCTCTTGAAATTGGGAGGTGAGTTGACCGAATACCTGAAAGTAAAGACCCCTCACTTGCGCCGGAAGTTGGTTCGAGAGGTTGCTTACTTCGGTTAAAACATTTGGCGTCGTCATGACGATTTCGAAATAGTGGATGAGCGCCGCGAGCTGTTCGAAATCCTCCGGCGTGAAAGTGATCGTTCGCTTGAACCTGCCGATCCATGCGGGATCGTAGCTGCCGACGAAGTAGAGCAACAGCAGGTCCGTGTCGATGAGGATGCCTTTGGTGCGATTGCGAGCGATCAGCGCGGCTATGTAATCAAGCATGTTCAACCGTGCGGATCTTCATGGAGACTACCTTGCCCGTCTCGGCGTCGATATCGAAGACCTTATACTGCCTTCCTCTTGTGTAGAAAGGAGAAAGGGGGTTCTTCTCGAAAACGGAAGAGGGCGGGACGAAGCCAAGTGTGATGTACCAACGATTCTTCTGTTCGTCATACTCCACTTCCTCCAGCAGGAGATCGGAGAATTCCTGCTTCGCATACAAATCTGCAAAATACTCGGCGGCCTTCTTGGCTGCTTCCTTCACGTCGATCATGGCTTTACACCTTCACTGGAAACGAGAAACCCGCAGGCTCCGCAAAGATACGCAGCCTGCGGGTTTCGGTTCTGAGGCCGGTGCCCTCGGCTACCGCTCGGCCGGCGGGGGTTCGCCGACGGGCGGCATGAAGGCGCCGTTGCCGCCCGTACCCTGCTCGCTCACCGGCACGGGCGCGCCGTCTACGGGGGCGCCGAGGCCGTCGCCGGCCACCACGGGCACCGCCGCCGGGACCCCGGCGCGCTGGCCCGAGAACAACTCGCCCAGCCGCAGCGAGACCGAATCGAACACCGAGTACATCACCGGCACGATGACCAGCGTCAGGAACGTCCCGAAGGTCAGGCCGCTGATGATGGCGATGCCCATCGGTCCCCAGAACTGCGTGTTTTCCGAGCCGATCTGGAAGTCGGGGTCGAGGTTGGTGAGCAGGCCCACGAAGTCGATGTTGATGCCGAAGGTGAGCGGGGCGAGGCCCAGCACCGTCGTCAGCGCCGTCAGCAGCACCGGGCGCAGGCGCGTGGCGCCGCCCTCGACGATGGCCTGCTGCTTGCTCAGACCCCGCTCGCGGAGCTGCATGATGTAGTCGATCAGGACGATGTTGTTGTTGACTACGATGCCGGCCAGCGAGATGATGCCGATGAAGGTGAACAGGCTGAAGGGCGTGCGCGTGATGATCAACCCGAGCAACACCCCCGTCAGGCTCAGCCCCACCGCCACGATGATGATGAACGGCCCGCTGACCGAGTTGAACTGGGCCACCATGATCAGGAAGATCAGCGCCACGCCGATCAGGAGCGCCGTCGTCAGGAAGCCGAAACTCTCCTGCTGCTCCTCGTTGGCGCCGGTGTAGGTGAGCGTATAGCCGGGCGGGAGCGTCTGCTCGTAGGGCGCGAGCAGGGCCTGGACCTGCGCCAGGACGGCGTTGCCGTTGTAGCCGGGCGCGGCGTCGGCCTGCACCGTGGCCACGCGCTTGAGGTCCAGGCGGGTGATCGAGCCGAGGCCGCCGCCGACCTCGAAGTCGGCCACGGCGGTGATCGGGATCTGCTGGCCTTCCTCCAGGATCGTCAGGTTGTTGATGCTCTCGAGGCTGGCGCGGTCGCTCTCGCGCAGGCGCACCCGGATGTCGTACTCGTCCTCGCCGGTGCGGTATTTGCCCACCTCGGCGCCGTTGATGGCCGAGCGCACGGTCGAGGCGATCTTGCTGGTCGAGAGGCCGAAGCGGGCGGCGCGCTCGCGGTCGATGTTGAGGCGCACTTCGGGACGGCCCGTGTTGAGGTTGTCCGTCACGTCGACGAGGCCGGCGATGGCGCCCGTCTCGGAGGCCTCGCGCAAGCGCTGGCGGACCTCCTGCGTGATGCGCTTGATCTGGTCGAAGTCCTCGCCGGAGATCTCGATGTTGACCGGCGCGCCCGTGGGTGGCCCCTGCTGGTCCTTGCTGAACTCGATCTCGGTGCCGGGGATGCCCTGAAGCTGCGCGCGCAGACGGGCCAGCGTGACGGGGCTGGGTTCGGGGCGGTCGGCGTAATCGACCAGGTTGAGCGTGAGCGAGGAGCGTTCGGGGCCGGATGCGCCGCCGCCGAAGAAGGCGTCGCCGCCCACGCCCACGTTGACGAGCATGTTCTTGGTGTTTTCCTGCGAGGCGGTGTCGTCGGCCAGCAGCGCGTCGATGCGCGCCTCGGCGGTCTCGGCGATGCGGTTGCTCGCCTCGATGTTGGTACCCAGCTCCCCCTCGATGGTGATGCGGATCTGCGAGGGATCCGAGTCGGGGAAGAACGCCACGCCCGTCGGCGCCACGGCGAACATCAGGATGATCGAAAAGAGCGCGCCCAGCGCCCCGGTCAGCAGGCGGGCGCGGTTGTCCGTCAGGATGAGCGTCTGGCGCTCGGGCTTCTTCAAGAGCATGCCGAGAAACCCTACCACCACGATGACCAGCGGCAGAATCATCAACTCGACGATGGTGGTCACTTCGATCTGACGCGGGCTGAAATACATCAACGTCAGCAGCGTCAGCATCACCCCGCCGAAGAACAGCCCCACCTTCACGCTCGTCTTGCCGCCCAGGAAGATGCTCTCCAACGTGTGCAGGAAGATGCCCAGCAGGCCCAGCAGCAGCATCGCCCCGCCGGGCACCAGGAAGATCAGCCCCGCCTTCGGCCCCACCATCGACGAGAAGACCGCGCTCAGGAGCACCAGCAAGAAGCCCAGCGTGAAGAGCGCCAGCGCCAGCGTGTTGCGCAGGTAGCTGCGCCGGCCCCCGGTGTAGTCGCGCTGGAGCATCCACGACAGGAAGACCCGGTAGCGCGCGATGATGCGCGGCAGCCCCTCGCGCACGAAGCGGTCGCCGACGGGCTTGAAGACGTACCGGTGCCCCAGGTAGAGCGTCGGCACGGCCACCGCCAGCACCAGCAACGTCTTCCAGTTGGCCAGCGCCAGCATCACCCCGAAGAGGCCGACGACGGCGGCGGCGGTCACCTTGACGGCCCGTGTGGCCGGCTTGCGCTCCTCGCTCTCCAGGCGGACGAAGATGCCCGTAACGACCGGGTTGATGACCAGCGCCACGAACAGCGAACTCGAGAGCGTGATGATCAGCGTCAGCGGCATGTAGCTCATGAACTCGCCGATGATGCCGGGCCACAACAGCATCGGCGCAAACGCCGCGACGGTCGTGGCCGTCGAGGCCACCACCGGGCCGGCCACCTCGGCGGTGCCCAGCCGCGCCGCCTCGAACCGGGTGTACCCCTCCTCGCGGAATCGGAAGATGTTCTCGACGATCACGATGGCGTTGTCGACGAGCATGCCCAGCGCGATGATCAGCGAGAAAAGACTGATGAAGTTGAGCGTGTTGCCGAGCGCCTGGAAAACGATGAACGAGACGAACATCGACAGCGGAATGGCGATGCCCACCAGCGTGGCGTTGCGTACCCCCAGGAAGAACAGCAACACCGCCACCACGAAGATCAGGCCGCTGATGATGTTGTTCTCCAGGTCCTTCACGAGCGCCTCGACCTGCTCGCTCTGGTCGCCGGTGATGACCACCTCGGTGCCGCCGGGCAGCACCGTGGCGTCGAGCACCGAGCGCGCAGCGGCGGCGGTCTCGATGATGTTGTCGCCCGAGCGCTTTTTGACGTTGAGGCTGATGACCTGGAGCGTCCGCACCTCCTCGGCAGGCAGCGGGTGCAGCGCGCCGTCGTCGTCCTCTTCTTTCAAGACGCGCAGGCGGGCGTAGCTGGCGCGCTTCTTGTAACCCACCACCACGTCGGCCACGTCGCGCACGTAGACAGGCTGGCCCCCCGGAGCCTTGACGACCAGGTCGCTGATCTCTTTTTCGGGATCCTTGATCTCGCCGTCTACGCGGACGAGGTAGTTGAGCCGGTCCACGTCCACCGAGCCGCCGGGGATGTTGGCGTTCTCGTCGCGGATGGTGTTGGCCAGGTCGTCGAAGGCCAGGTTGTAGCCCTGCAAGGCGGCCAGGTCCACGTTGACCTGCACCTCGCGTTCGAGGCCGCCGACGAGGTCCACTTCGAGCACGCTGGGGATGGCCTCCAGGCGGTCCTGCAAGTCCTCGGCTACCTGCTTGAGACGCGTGAGCGAGTAGCCGGCGGCCAGGTTGATCGTCATGATCGGGAATTCCGAAATGTCGATCTCGCTCACCAGCGGCTCTTCGACGTCGGTGGGCAACTCGGCCTTGGCCACGTCCACCTTGTCGCGCACCTTCTGGAAGGCCTCCTCCATCGACACGTCGGGGTCGAACTCGATGATGACCGTCGAGACGCCTTCGACGGAGGTCGAGCGGATCTCCTTGATGCCGTTGACGCCCTGGATCTCCTGCTCGATCTTCTGCGTGATGAGGCTCTCGATGTCGTCCGGGCTGGCGCCGGGGTAGATCGTCGTGACGACGATGTTGGGAAACTCGATCGACGGGGCCGACTCCTTCGGGATCGTCAGGTAGCTCAACAGGCCCCCGACCACCAGGATCAGCGTCAGGACGACGATGCTGGTGCGGTATTTTATGGCGACGTTGGTAATCTTCATGAGGCAATACCTCTGTCAGAGGGAGGGTCTCGACGAAGGACGACCGCCGGGCAAACAGCCCCCTCGATCATCCGTCATCCTTCGTCTATGCATCCTTCAGCGGCACGCCGGCCTCGTCGAGGCGGCGGTACTGCTCGACGACCTCGACGGCGTCGCCTTCGGTGACGTTGTTCTGGCCCAGCACCAGCACCTCCTCGCCCGGCGCTAGGCCGCGCTCGATGCTCACGCGCCCGCCGTAGGCCGGCCCCACCACCACGTCCCGGCGCTCCGCCGTCGGCTCGGCGCCGTCGCGGTTGACGACGAAGGCGCCCGTGCCGTTCTCGTCGCGCAGCACCGCCGCGCGCGGCACCACCAGCACGCCCTCAAGCGTCTCGCGCGTGACGTAGACCTGGACGATCATTTCGGGCTTGAGCTGCCCGTCGGCGTTGTCCACCTCGATCTCGACGGGGAACGTGCGGCTCTGCGGGTCGATGGCGCTGCCGGCAAACGTAACGGCGCCCCGACGCGACGCGCCCCGGTAAGCCTGGAAGTCCAGCCGCACGGGCGTGCCCACCCGGATGTCGCCCGCGTAGCGCTCCGGCACGCCGACGGTCACTTTCAGCCGGTCGATGTTGACCACGCGCAGCACCTGCTGGCCCGGCGTCATCTGCTCGCCCTGCTCGACGAAGTGCGCCTCGACGACGCCGCTGAACGGGGCGCGGACGGTGGCGTTCTGCAACTGCTCCTGCGCCTGCGCGCGGGCGGCCCTGGCCCGGTCCCGCTCGGCGCGGGCCTGGTTGAGCCGCGTCTGCGCCGTCTGAAACTCCAGGGCGCTGATGACGGAATCCCGAAAGAGCGCCTCCTGGCGGGCGAAGTTGTACTCGTCCCATTCGAGCTGGGCCTGCGCGGCGGTCAGCTGGGCCTCGGTCTGCTGGAGGGCGGCGCGCACCAGCCCCTGGTCGATCCGGGCCACGACGGCGCCGCGCGCCACGCGACGGCCCAGCGGCGCCAGGAATTCGACGGTGCCCGCCGCCTGCGCCGAGAGCGTCGCGTCGTTCAACGAGGCGACGGTGCCCGTCATCTGGATCACGTCCTCGAACGAAGTGGGCTGCAAAACGAGCGTCTCGACGCGCACGACGCGCCGGGGGGCGTCGCCGGCCGTGCGGGGCGCTTCGTCGGCCCCGTTGGCGCCGCCGCAACCCGCCGCGACGAGCGCCAGCAGGGTCGCCGCCAGCAGGCCGGTGGAAAGGGTGTGTTGGAATCTATGCATGGTCGGAAGGAGTCTGGGGGAGGGAGCCGGCAGGCGTCCGAATCGTTGCCTGGTTCGGATCAGCGGATGCCGGTGAGCTTGAAGTCGGTCTGCTCCTGGAGCGGCACGCCCACGGCCGTCTCGAAGGCGCTGCGGGCCACGAGGTAGTCGTAGACGGCCTGGAGGTAGTTGAGGCGGCTCTGGTCGAGCTGGTCGGAGGCGTCGCGTTCTTCCAGGGGCGTCGCCACGCCTTCGCGCAGGCGGGCGCTGGCGTAGGTGTAGTTGAGTTCGGCCCGCTCTACGTTGCGCTGCTGGCTCAGGATGCGTTGCTGCGCCGTCTCCAGGTCGCGCAGGGCCGTCTCCACCTCCAGGCGCACGGCCTGCTGCAACTGCGTGTAGTCGTTCCTGGCCCGCTCCACGGCGATCTGCCGCTGCTGCAAGCGCGCCGTCGTCTGGAAGCCGTTGAAGAGGTTCCACGTCAGGCGGAAGCCCACGTTGACCGACGGCTGCCAGTAGGAGGCGCTGAAGAAGTCGTTCTCCCGCTTCGAAAACGAGAAGGGATCGTCCGGGTCCGAGAGCGTGAGGGTGCGGTTGTCGGGCACGCTGCCGGTGTAGCTGAGGTTGGCAAAGGCCGAAAGGGTGGGCAGGTACTGCGAGCGGGTGATGTTCTTGTCGATCTGGCGCAGTTCGACGGCGATGAGCGACTGCTCAATGTCCGGGCGGCTCGTGAGGGCCTGCTCGAAGGCGCTTTGCACCGAGATCGTCCGGTAGGCGTCGAGGTCGGCGGCTTCGAGCGAACCGCGCAACTGCACCGGCTGCTCGACCGGGATGCCGAGGGTGAACTTGAGGTTGTCGAGGGCCGCGACGGCCTGGTTCTGCGCCTGCACGCTTTGCGTTTCGAGGTTGGCCAGTTGCACCTCGGCGCTGAGACGCTGGACCTTGGGCGCCACGCCCTGCGCCACGCGGCGGGCCGTCTCGTCGAGCGTGGCGCGCGTGCGGGCGACGCTCAGGGCCGCCACACGGGCCTGCTCGGCCGCGAGCAACGCCTGGTAGAACCCCTGCCGCACCTGGTCGATGAGGACCTGCTCCTGGCGGTCCACGCCGCGCTGGTTGATCTTCTTGAGGCGTTCGGCGCCCCGGATGCCGGCGTAGACGCTGCCGCTGAAGAGCGTCTGCGTGATGCTGATGCCGTTCTGGAACTGGTTGGGGACGCTGAAAGGGTTGTCGCCCGTGCTCAGCTGGATGCCGGCGTCTTCGAGGCCCTGGAACCGGCGGTCCTGAAACTCGCCGAAGGCGATGGGGACGGTGGCCGGATCGTCGTCGGTGCGGGCCTGCTCGTTGAAGGCCAGCCAGTCCACGAAGCCGAGCGTCGAGAAGATGCCGCCGGCCTCGCTGCCGGCAAACGGGTTGGCGCTCTTGACGTTGCGCGTGTAGCTGGAACTGGCGTCCACCTGCGGCATCACCTGGCCCCAGGCTTCGCGGATCTGCGCGCGGGCCTCGTCGACGTCGAGGCGGCTGTTGCGCAGCGTGTAGTTGTTGACGAGGGCGATCTGGATGGCCTCGTCGAGCGTCAGCGTCACCGGCGCCGGAGCGGGCTGCGTCTGGGCGAAGACCGGCCCCGGCAGCAGCAACAGGCCCGCCAGCAGGACCGCCAGAGGCGCCGGGGATCTATGCGAAACGGAACGGTTCATGAATCGTCACGCGGAAGGTTGGGGAGCAAGGTAGGGTTCGGGGTGTGCCAGCAGACCGTCACAGAGCATCGTCGTCAGGAAATCCG
>JBFGTT010000103.1:0-8628 GCA_041565995.1 Rhodothermales bacterium | reverse complement strand
CGACTTGCCGTCGAGGGCGAAGAGGCCCAGTTCGGTCTGCGCGTAGCCGGGGTCGTCGAGGTCGCGGGCGAGGAAGGCGATGAGGCGGTTGTCCGGCGAGGGCGTCGGATCGTAGAGCGCGTAGCCTTCGAGGTCGAGCAGTCGGTGGAAGTTGCGTCCGTCGAAATCGACGACGAAGAGGTCGCTGTCGAGGACGCGGTCGGGGTGGGTTTCGGTTTCCGGTTCGCCGCTGAGGAGGATCTGGTAGCCGTCGGGCAGCCAGGCGGCGCTGTTGAACGAGGTGAAGCCGCGCGTGACGCGCACCGGCTCGGCGTCTTCCTGCGCGGCATCGATCACGAAGTAGTGGCGGAAGGAGGGGCGCGGCGCCAGGTCGAGTTCGCCTTGCAGATTCAGGCGGGTGAAGACGCGGGGGTTGCCGTCGTCGCTGTGCCGGTCGAGCCAGGCGCGGATGCCGTCGAGCGCGCCGTCGGGGTCGGGGTCGGCTGCGGCGGTATCGGCGGGGCTGCGTCCGGGCCTTTCGTCGGTCCACAGGGGCGTCTCGCCGGTGCGTTCGCGCAGGTCTTTTTCGGAGAGGGGGGCTGCGAAGAGGAGGCGCTTGCCGTCGGGCGACCACCGGGGCGCCGAGGCGCCGTGTTCGAAGCGGGTAAGCTGGTAGGCTTCGCCGCCGAAGAGGGGCAGCACGAAGACCTGGGATTTGCCGTCGGCCTCGCGCACGAAGGCGAGGCGGTCGCCGTCGGGATGCCAGGCGGGCTGCGCGGCTTCGCGGTCGCCGTGGGTCAGCTGGCGGGGCTGGCCGTCGCCGCTGACGGGAATCACGAAGAGGTGCGTGCGGTAGGTATATTCGCCCTCGGCGTCGGGCTTTTCGACCATCGTGGTGGCGGTGTAGGCCACCGTGCGCCCGTCCGGCGAGGCCGTCAGCGCGCCCAACTGTTGGATCTTGAGCAGGTCGGTGACGGTGATCGGCTCGGTGCCCTGCTGCGCCCGCGCGGGCACGATCACCAGGAAGCAAAGCAAGCTCAGGAGCGCACGGCAGAGACGTTTCATGGCTGCGGTAAACGACGAGTGGGTTCGCTGGTGCCGGGAAGGGGCGGGCGAGTAACTTACGAAATCTTGCCTTAACAGAAAGATGGTTTTCTCGTAAAGGACCGGTGGCGTAGCGCGCTGCAGCGGGTGTGGCTCAAGGCGGGGCCTCCCGGTCGGAGCACGAAGCGTCCGGAACGAAAAGCGATGCGCATCCTCGTCCTCGGCGGCACCCGCTTCATCGGCCCGTTCGTCGTCCGGCGGCTCGTGGCGGCGGGGCACGACGTATCCGTCTTCCATCGCGGGCGGACGCAGGCCGAGTTGCCCGCCGCCGTTGCGCGTCTCTACGGCGACCGGGCACGCCTGCCAGCGCTACGGGACGTCTTCGCGCGCCTGGCGCCGGACCTCGTGCTCGACCTCTCGGCCATGACCGAGGGCGACGCGCAGGCCGCCGTGGCGGTCTTCAGCGGGCTGGCGCGGCGCGTCGTGGTCGTCAGCAGCCAGGATGTCTACCGCGCCTACGACCGCTTCACCGGGCGCGAGCCGGGGCCGCCCGACCCGGTGCCGTACGCCGAGCACGCGCCGCTACGCGCGCAGCCCTTCCCCTACCGCGCCTACGCCGCCGGCCCGGACGACCTGCGCTATCACTACGACAAGGTCCTCGTCGAGCGCGTCTACCAGGGCGCGCCGGCCCTGGCGGCTACCGTGCTGCGCCTGCCGCAGGTCTACGGCCCCGGCGACTACCAGCACCGCCTCTTTCCCTACCTCAAACGCATGGACGACCGCCGCCCGGCCATCCTGCTCGAAGCGGGCAAGGCGGCCTGGCGCTGGACGCGCGGCTACGTCGAGAACGTGGCCGCCGCCGTGGCGTGCGCCGTCGAAGACGAGCGGGCTGCCGGGCAGGTCTTCAACGTCGGCGAGGCGGCGCCGCTGACCGAGGCCGCCTGGATCCGGCGCCTGGGCGCGTTCGTGGGATGGCGGGGGCGCCTCGTGAGCCTGCCCGCCGGGTGGCCGGGCGGGGCCGCTGCAGGCACGGACTGGCGGCAGCACCTCGTGGCCGACACGCGCAAGATCCGCGCGGAACTTGCTTTTCGGGAGCCGGTAGCCCTCGCTGAAGCCCTGCGGCGGGCCGTCGCGTGGGAGCGCAGTCATCCACCCGAAGCCGTCGATCCCGCCGCGTTCGACTATGCCGCCGAGGACGCCGCCCTGGCCGCGCTGGGCCGCGCCCCATCGTAAGGCGCCCACCGCTCGACGCCATGGAGATCTACTGCCCGAAATGCCGCTGGGAGCCGCCGCCGGAGGCCCGGTGGTCCTGCACCTGCGGCCACCGCTGGCACACCTTCGACACGCTGGGCCGGTGCCCGCGCTGCGGCAAGGTCTGGCGCGATACCCAGTGCCTGGCCTGCTCGGCCTGGTCCAAACACCACGACTGGTACCACGACCTGCCCCCGGTCGACGCCGACGCTCTGCCCGAGACGCGCACGCTGGAAACGGTATGATTGCTTCGCGGGGTGTGGAGGTGGGGGAGGATGGGCGTGTGGGGGATGGCCGGGCCGCGCTTTCCCTGCCCGTGCATTCCTCGTGCAAGGCGGCTTCGAGATACGTCGCCTTCGGAGGGCGATGTGCAGCCCTCGCTCCCCGCCCTCCGCCCTTTGCCCTGCGAGGCGGCAACGCTTCGTACAGGCAATAGGTCTCGTCGGGATTGCACAACAGACTGTCGTCCATCCCCTGCTCATGCGATTAGCCTACAAAAAGTACGGCGCGGGCCGTCCGCTCGTCATCCTGCACGGCCTGCTGGGCGCTTCCGGCAACTGGCACACGCTGGCCGGCAAGACCTTCGCCGCGCGCTTCGAAGTCTACGCCGTCGATCTGCGCAACCACGGCCGTTCGCCCCACAGCGACGTGTTTGACTACCCGGCGATGGTGGAGGATCTGCTGGAATTTGTGGATGAGCACGGCCTCGCCAGGGTTCACCTGCTGGGCCATTCGATGGGCGGCAAGACGGCCATGCACTTCGCCCTGGCGCATCCCGAACGGGTGGAGCGGCTCGTCGTCGTGGACATCGGGCCGGGGGCCTATCCGCCTCGCCACGCCGAGATCTTCGAAGCCCTGCGCGCGCTCGACCTCGGCGCCTACGCCGCCCGCAGCGACCTCGACGCCGCCCTCGCCCGGCGCATCCCGTCCTATCCCATCCGGCAGTTCCTCCTCAAAAATCTGGCCTACGACGGCAGCGGCTACGCCTGGCAGATGAACCTGGAGGGCCTCTACCGCAACTACGCGCGCCTCAACGCCGCCGTCGACGACGGGCGGACGTTCGCCGGGCCGGTGCTCTTCATCCGGGGCGGTGCGTCCGATTACGTCGACGAGGCCGACCTGCCGGCCATCCGCGCGCTCTTCCCGCAGGCCTATCTCGTCACTATCGCCGGCGCCGGGCACTGGGTCCACGCCGAAAAGCCCGACGCCTTCGCCGAGGCCGTGCTGGCGTTCCTCGGCGGCTGAGGCCGGGGGCGCCGTCTGCGGCAAATCGTTCCGGTGGCCGGCCTCGCCGCGCGCCGCATTTTCTGCGTCGGTGGGTAGGGTGGGTCTTTCTCGTGTAAAAAAGAGTGACCTTCCGACGGCGTCAGGGTGCGTGCGCGCCGCCCTCGCTTGACCGCGTCGTTGGATGTGCCGACGAGATGCCGGGCCCCGCCGTCCACCAAAAAGGCTGTTCCGGCGTCTTGATCCCTCCATCCCCCGAATCCATGGAAGACCCATGGGAGGTGAATTATGTCAAGCGTGCGAACCTATGCACCCATCCTCATCGTCGTGCTGCTGGCGTTCCTGGCAGGCTGTCAGGACGCCTTCGTCGACGCCGACGCGCCCGCGCCCGAGCAGGCCGTGCTGGCGAAGATGCAGCAGCAGATTGCCGAGACGGGCATGTACCTGGTGCCCCCTGAAGAGTACGCACTCTTCGGGATCACCCTGCCGGACCTGGAAGCCGAGGCCGGCAAAAACACCGTCTGCGACCGGGCCGACGTGCCCTTCCCCGCCGGCACGCTGAGGGCGCGCTCGTGCGCGACGGTGGACCTGGTGCAGTTTCAGGGCGGCCTCTACCACCAGGTGACAGCCCGCGCCGCCAACGGCGTCATCTTCTCCACCGACGCCATCCCCGTGCCCCGCGAGTCGAAGGTGTGCTCGGTCACGTTGCGGCACGAGGGCAGTTTCATCGCCGAGAACGATTGCGAGGCGGAGCCGCACAGCTACTACGCCTCGAACGCCTTCGCGCTGTTGATCCCGGCCAGCGACGGGCCGTACCACTTCACCCGGAGCAGCCAGCACACCTGGCAGATCGGCGCGCAGTTCTACGCGGCCACGACGGACGTTACGTTCCGCGTGATTCCGGTGCCGTAGGCCGCCTGGTGCACCTGCCTTACAACAGACGAGGGGGCACGAGCGCGCCGTGCCCCCTCTGTCGTTGGATGTACCGTCGAGGCGCCGGCGCCCGCCGTCCACAGGCTGCGCCGGCAGCTCGCTCATCCATGCGTTTGAACGAGGCGCGGCGCGCTTCGTTTCGGCGGACGCACCGCCGTGGCGCTACGCCGTCCGCAAGGCGTCGATGGGTTCGATGCGGGCGGCTCGGCGGGCGGGGGCGAGGCCGGCGACGAGGCTCACCAGCAGCGCCACGGCCAGGATCGCCAGCCCCATCGCCGCCGAGAGGTGGAAGAGATCGACGGCGGGCACGCCCAGGCGGTGCAGGTAGTAATCGACGGCGGCCTGGACGAGGGTCGTGACGATCCCTCCGAAGAGCAGTCCGCCCAGGCCGCCGGCCAGGCCCAGCGTGGCGCTCTCGACCAGGAAGAGCCGCTGGAGGTCGCCCTCGTCGCCGCCGACGGCCTTCATCACGCCGATCTCGCGGTAGCGCTCCATGACGTTCATCGTCATCGTGTTGGCGATGCCGATGGTGGCCACCAGCAGCGCGATGAAGCCGATGACGCCGAGCGCCAGGTCCATGATCAGAAAGAGGCGGTCGAGGCGGGCGAACTGCTCGCGGAAGCTGGTCACGAAGAGGCCCTGCTGCTCGATGGTCGTGCGCACGCGCTCGTAGGCGTCGAGGTCGGTCAGTTGCACGCGGGCGGCCACGTAGCCCTGCGTGTCGCCGTCGCGCAGCATCAGGTCGAGCGTCGAGAAGAAGGTGATTTTGCGCAGGCGGCGGGCGCCTTCGAGCGGCAGGATGACGCGGAAGAAGCCCGAGACGGCCTGTTCTTCTTCGGGCAGCAGCCCCGCCACGCGCATGGGGTTGTGGTGGTGGGTCAACGGCAGCGTCGTCAGGCCGGTTGCCAGCGCGGGACCGGCGCGGAGCAGGGCTTCGAGGTGGAACGACATGGTCTCGATGACCACCTCGCGGCCCACGATCTGCGCCGGGTCGTCGAAGCCGAGGCGGCGGGCCATCGACGGCGCCAGCAGCACCGCCGAGTCGGCCGAGGCCGTGAAGAAAGCGCCGGCCACGGGGCGGTAGGCCGGCAGGCCGGCGAAGGCCATCGGGATGGCTTCGGCCTGGGCGGGCACGCGGCGGTCGTTGGCCTGGATCCGCACCGGGAAGACGACTTCGGGGTAGGCCGCCAGCACCCCGTCGATCTGTTCGAAGGCGCGCAGGAGGCTGTCGGTCAGGGGCACGGCGGGCCGGTTCTCGCGCGGCGCTTCGGGCGGGCTGGGCGCCGAGACCTCGCCCAGAGCGCCGAAGAGGCTGGGGCCGGAGGTGAGGCGGAGCGTGTTGTAGAGGGCCAGGGCGTTGAACTCGCTCCGCGCGTTGTGGCGGATGCCCGCGCCGTAGGCCAGCAGCGCCGCCAGCGCCGCCACGCCGATCACCACGCCGATGAGCGTCATCACGCTGCGCCCACGGTTGCGCCGCAGGTTCTCCAGCGCCAGGCGAAACAGGTCGGCAAAGCGCATCCGGCAGGGGATTGGTTATTGGGAAAAGGGAATTGGGAAATGGTTATTGGAAAATGGTTATTGGAAAATGGTCAGTAGGGGCGCCATCCTCCACCATTTCCTATTTCCCATTTTCTATTTCCTATTCCTCATCCACGATGTTTCCGTCGTGCAGGGTGATCACCTGCTCGGCGGCGTGTTCGATTTCGGTGAGGTGGTGCGTCGCGACGATCACCGAGCGGCCCTGCTCGGCGTGCAGCCGCGCCAGCAGCGCCACGATCTGCCCGCCGGTGACCGAGTCCAGGTTGCCCGTCGGTTCGTCGGCCAGCAGCAGCGCCGGGTCGTGCACGAGCGCCCGCGCGACGGCCACGCGTTGCTGTTCGCCGCCGGAGAGTTCGGTGGGGCGGTGCCCGCTGCGGTGCGCCAGATCGACCTGCTCCAGGCACGCCTGCGCCCGCGCCCGGCGCGCGGCGGGCGGCACGCCGGCCAGCAGCAGCGGCAGCGCCACGTTCTCGAACGCCGTCATCGACGGGATCAGGTTGAACTGTTGGAAGACGACGCCCACCATCTGGCGCCGGTAGCGGGCCTGCTCTTTGCGGGTCAGCGTCGCCAGGCGCCACGGCCCGACGACGATCTCGCCCGCCGTGGGCCGGTCCAGCGCCGCCAGCAGGTGCAGCAACGTCGATTTGCCCGATCCGCTACGTCCGACGATGGCGGTAAACCGGCCTGCCGGCAGCGCCAGGTCCACGCCGCGCAACGCGGCTACCTGCGCGTCGCCCATCGGGTAGATTTTCGAGACGGCGCGGAGGCGGATGAAGGGCGCCTCGGCGGCCTCGGCAGGCGCGGTGGTAGGAGCCTGGTGGGGAGCTTGCATGCAAGCGAAGGATCGTGAACGAAGGCCCGGCGGTGCAGCCTACCGCCAAGCCGGTCAGAAAGTTCGGCAGGCAGCGAGGCGCCGTGCAGGGTGTGCAAAAGGTGACAAAAATGCGGGTAGAGGTTAGATTTTCGTGAGAAAAGCGTCTATCAATAGAAAGAGGGGCAAATAATTTCTAGCAAAGACGGTGCTATCGAAGGAGGAACCGCATGCTCCGAAAGCTTTCCGAACCCTTACAGAAACTCTTCGGCTTTGTCGGTGCTTCGTTGACCGGCATCACGGCGGTGTTCACGGCGGCGGGTTTCCTGGCCGAGCGCGCACGCCTGACGATGCTGGGCCTGCCGAGCACCACGTTCGACTTGCAGCAGTACCTCGAAACCGGCGCGCGCTTTCTGGCCTTTCTGCCGCTCTACCTGGGCATGGCCTTCTACTACAGCGTGCTCGGCGTGCTCTCGGCGCTGCTGAACTGGCTCGCCGGGCGGCCCGTCGTCGCCGTGGTGCTCCTGCTGGCCGCCGCGCTTTCGGGAATCCTGTGGGTGTATATGCGCAGGCGCCGGAAGGCCGCTCGGGCCGCGCGCGCAGACGCCGCCGCCGGCGAGGCCGAGCCGGCAGCCGGCCCGTTCGGCGCGATCCGGCGGTTCCCGGCCCGCTTCGTCGGCGACCATCTGACCGGGTTGCTATTCGTGTTCCTGCTGGTCCAGTTCCTCGGCGCTTACCAGCTGACGCAGGCCCTGGAGGTCAGCAACCTGCTCTTCGAGCCGACCCTCGGCGCGGACACCATCCCGCACGCAACGTTTTCCATCGTCAAGACGGAGACCCTGAAGAACTGGATCGTGGCGGGGCAGGCCGTGCAGGCAGCCCAGTACCTGGGGTGGCTTTTTCTGATCACCCTGCTTACGGGCTGGGGGCTGCACTTCGTCCTGAAGCTCTACCGCGAGAGCGGCCTCGAGAACCCGCGCTTCTGGCAGATCACCTGGTTCGCCGGCAGCCTGTTGCTGCTGCTGACGCAGGTCACGCTCCTGCCCATCAACTACGGCATCCTGCTGACCTCCAATCGCTTCGTCGAGGTGACGGTGGTCTACGCCGAGGCCGAGGCCGAGGACGGGGCGCGGCCTCTGGAAGACCCGCTCTACCTGCTCCACGAGACCGGCAGCGGCTTCTACTTCTATTCGTCCACCCTGCGGAAAGTGTGGTACGTCTTGCGCAGCGACGTGCGCAGCATCCAGCACCACCGCATGGTGCGGATCCTTCAACCTGCTTCAACGCCTCCGTAGCCGGCCATGAACACGCGCATCGCAAGACGCCTCGCCCTCTGCGCCGTGCTGCTCGTGCTGCTGGCCGCCACGAGCCGTGCGCAGTCCGTGGGGCACGTCTACCGCCTGGTGGAAGGCAAGCGGGGCCGGCACGTCCAGACGACCCAGCGGGCCACCATCTGGCAGCAACGCACGCCGCGTTATCCCAGCCTCGGCGACTCCCTCTACTACCTGGAACGGCTGCGGATCGAGCGGGGTCTGCGGTTCGACATGCGCATCGACCGGCCCGGCCTGGCCAGCCGCCACGTCTTCGCCTCCGACGCCGGCACCATCGCCCAGCCCGCGCTCGACTTCGTCGACGTGATCTTCAACGACGAGGGGGTCTACGAAATCAGGGAAGACCCCCGGCAACTCAAAGGGCTTGAAATGTGGCTCGTCAAGGGCATGATGTGGCTGGAGTTGCAGCGGGGCGGCCTCGCCGTGCGCGCCGGCGGCACCGTCGCGCACGTAGACGGCACCGAAGTGCTCTTCATCGTCGATCAAGACAGCACCGAGGGCGTGCTCTACCTGCGG
>JBFGTT010000102.1:0-8643 GCA_041565995.1 Rhodothermales bacterium | reverse complement strand
TCGTCGAAAAGGTCGTCGAGCGCGGACGCACCAAGACGCAGATCCGCCGGCTCGAAGGCGCCGAACGCGCCCAGCAGGTGGCCGCGCTCATCAGCGGCGCCGAGATCACCGAAGCCGCCCTGGAAAGCGCCCGCGAGCTGATAGCCGCCACCCGGCGGGAGGAGAGTTGATAGGGAAGAGGATCGAGGGTGGAGGATCGAGGATAGTTTCTTTGCTTTCCAACAGATTTGTCCTCCTCGATCCGCTATCTTCCATCCGCCGATGGCGGCGAGCCTGGATAGTGTGACCTGAAAGAAGTTGAGCTATGTCCTCTGCCCCCATAAAATTCGGCACCGACGGCTGGCGCGCCGTCATCGCCGACGATTTTACGTTCGAGAACCTGGCGCGGGTGGCGCGGGCTACGGCCTGCTGGCTGCGCAAGACGCACGGTGCGGCGCCCACCGCCGTCGTCGGATACGACACGCGGTTCATGGGGCGGGCCTTTGCCGAACACACCGCGTGCGTGCTGGCCGCCGAGGGCGTGCGCGTGCTCTTTGCCGAGCCGTTCACCACCACGCCGAGCATCAGCTGGGCCACCCTGGCGTACGGCGCCGACGTGGGCGTGGTCCTCACCGCCAGCCACAACCCGCCGCACTACAACGGCTTCAAGCTCAAGGCCGCCTACGGCGGGCCGGCCTCGCCTGCGATGACCGCCGCCGTCGAAGCCGAACTCGACCGGCTGCCCGAAGAAGCGCCGCCGCTCCGCTCCTTCGACGCGCTGTGTGCCGCCGGCCTGGTCGAACGGCGCGACGTGGCCGCCGCCTACCTGGAGGTGCTGCGCCGCCGGCTCGACGTAGAGGCCATCCGGAGCGCCGGCCTGAGGGTGGCGCACGACGCCATGTACGGCGCCGGGCAGGGCGTCGTGGCGGCGCTGCTGGGCCGCGAAAACGTGGTAGAGCTACACAGCGAAGTCAACCCCGGCTTCGGTGGACAGGCGCCGGAGCCTATCGAACGCAACCTGGGCGCGCTGGCCGAGACGGTCGTGCGCGAGGGCTGCGCCGCCGGCCTCGCCAACGACGGTGACGCCGACCGCATCGGGATGTTCGACGAGCGCGGGCGGTTCGTCAGCTCGCACGAAATCCTGGCGCTGCTGGTCAAATATCTGCACGAAGAGCGCGGCCTCAGCGGCGCCGTCGTCAAGACGTTCTCGACGACGCACCTGCTCGAGAGGATGGCCGCCGCCTACGCCCTGCCCGTCGAGACCACCCCCATCGGCTTCAAACACATCGCCCCGAAGATGGTCGAGGGCGACGTGCTCGTGGGCGGCGAGGAGTCGGGCGGCATCGCCGTCAAGGGGCACCTGCCCGAACGCGACGGCGTCTACATCGGCCTGCTGATCATCGAGATGATGGTCCGGCGCGGCAGACCGCTCTCCGAACTGGTGCAGGAACTCTTCGACGCCTTCGGCCCGCACCACACCTACCGCATCGACCTGCACACCACCGAGACCCGGAAGCAGCGCGCGCTCGACCGGCTGGAGCGCGGCGGCGGCCTGGCCAAGATCGCCGGGCACGCCGTCGAACGGCTCGACACACTCGATGGCTTCAAGCACCTGACGGCCAACGGGTGGCTGCTGGTGCGGCCCTCCGGCACCGAGCCGGTGCTGCGCGTCTACGCCGAAGCCGAGACGCCCGCCGCCGCGCAGGCCCTCGTCGAAGACGCCATCGACCAGCTCGGCGTGCGCGAGGGCTGAGGCGCCTGGGGCATGTTGACCATCAACGTGCCCTAGCGCGCGGCGGCGGCTTCGAACCGTTGGCCCAGCCGCCGGCAGAGTTGTTCGAGGTACGCCTGGTCGGTCTCGTCGAAGGCGTCGGGCAGGTCGGAATCCACGTCGAGGACGGCCAGGAGGCGGCCCGCCGGGGTCAGGACGGGGACGACGATCTCGGAGCGTGTACTCAGCGAGCAGGCGATGTGGCCGGGGAAGGCGTGGACGTCCGCGACGCGCTGCGTCTGCCGCCTCCGGGCCGCTGCGCCGCAGACGCCCTGGTCGAACGGGATGCGCAGGATGCCGTGCCCGCCCTGGTAGGGCCCGACGACGAGCAGGTTCTCCGAGACGGCGCGGTAGAAGCCCGTCCAGTGGAAGTGGTCGAAGCCGTGGTGGAGTTCGCAGACGACGGTGGCCATGGCGGCGACGAAGTCGTCTTCTCCATCGAGCAGGGCGTCGAGGCGGCGGAGCGCCGCTTCGTAGTGTGCCGCGCGGGTCGGCGCGGCGGTCGTCTCGTTGCCGGGCATAGGGCTAGTTCGTCACCTTGACGCCTTTCCAGAACGCCACGTGGTCCTTGATTTCTGCGGCGGCCTGGCTGGGGTCCGGATAGTACCAGGCGGCGTCGGGGTTGCGCTGGCCTTCCACGTCAATCGTGAAGTAGCTGGCCAGGCCCTTCCACGGGCATCGGGTGTGCGTACTGCTCTCGACGAAATAGGCGCGGTTGACGGATTTCGGCGGGAAGTAGTGATTGCCTTCTACCACGACGGTGTCGTCGCTTTCGGCCAGCACGGCGCCGTTCCAGATCGCTTTCATGACAGGCAAGGGATGGCGGTGGAGGGTCGATTGCGGGAGCTTCTACCCGGCGCGGCGCCCGCAGTTCGAGCAGGAACCATGATTTTCACGCTTGCTCAACGCAGCGCCGCGAGCATCGCCAGCACCAGCGCCGCGCGCAGGCCCCAGGCCGCCGTTCGGATCCAGTTGGTAGCCACGAGCCGCCGGTGCGCCGACGGATCGAAGCCGCTGCGCAGGGCGTGGTGCAGCGGCACCTGCAACAGGCCCGTCGAGAGCCAGATGAGGGCCACCAGCGCCAGCCCCGTCCACACCTGCCACGCCGGAAGCTCCGGCGGACGCCACGCCGCCACCGCCACCGCCGTCGCCAGCTCTACCAGCATCGGCAGCACGACGACGTACGTCATCCGCCGCGTGTGAGCCGCTTCGTACGCCGCAAAGTGCCCGGCGCCCACCTGCTCGAAGAGCGGATAGTGAACCACCTGCACGACGAGGATCACGCCGAAGAGGACCAGCGTGGCGGCGGCGTGGACGAGCAGCAGAAGGGGCATGTCCGTTCAACCAAAATCTACGAGCGAGGTCAGGAGGCGCGCGGCCTGCCCAGCAGATGGCGTAGCGCGCGTTCGAGTTCCGGAAAGCGGAAGGCGTAGCCGGCCTGTTGCAGGCGGTGGGGCAGCACGCGGGCGTTGGTGAGCAGCACTTCGCCGGCCACCTCGCCCGTCACCAGCCGCGCCAGCCCTGCCGGTACGGCCAGCCCCGCCGGACGCCGGAGCACGTGCGCCAGCGTCTTCGCGAAGCGCCCCGTCGTCACCGGCGCAGGCGCCGTCAGGTTGACGGGGCCGGCCACGTCGGTCATCAGCACGTGGTAGAGGGCGCCGAGCGCGTCGTCGAGCGCGATCCAACTCAGGTAGGCGTCTTTCGGCCCTACGCGCCCGCCCAGGCCGAGCCGGAAGGCGGGCAGCATCACCCGGAGCGCGCCGCCCTGCGGCGAGAGCACCACGCCGAGGCGCAGGCGCACGGTGCGGATGCCGGCCTCGGCGGCAGGCTCCGTAGCCGCCTCCCAGTCCCGCGTGACGGCCGCGAGGAAGCCGCTGCGGGCCGCCGCCGCCGCTTCGGTCAGCGCCTCGTCGCCCCGGTTGCCGTAGAAGCCGATCCCCGAAGCGCAGACGAAGACGCCGGGCGGACGCTCCAGCCGCGCCAGCGTCTCGCTGAGCAGTCTCGTCCCGGCGACGCGGCTCTCGCGGATGCGCCGCTTCTTCTGCGCGCTCCAGCGCAGCGCAAAGACGTTTTCGCCGGCCAGGTGGATCACGGCGTCGAGGCCCTCCAGCTTCTTCGCTTCGATCTCGCCGGTTCGGTGGTTCCAGTAGATCGCGTCGTCGGTGGCGGGGCGGCTGCGCACCAGGCGCCGCACCGCGTGGCCGCCCGTCGTCAGCAGCGGGACCAGGTGCGCGCCGATCAGCCCCGACGCGCCGCTGACGGCCACGCGCAGCGCCCCCCCTTCGAGGTTGTAGCGGCGGTGCATCGCCACGTCGTGCCGGGTGACGGCGTGGCGGTAGGCGAACTGCCGCGCCAGCTCCCTGCGCACCATCGCGCCGCCGAGCGCCCGCCCGACGCTTCCCAGCGGCAGCTCGTAGTCGAGGTGATCGACCAGGTGGCAGGCGTCCGGTCCGTCGGGTTCCATGAGGTGCGTGTGGTTCCAGCGGCGGAAGGGGCCTTCGACTTGCCGGTCGCAGAACTGCCGGCCCTCCACGTAGCCGTGATGCTCGGCCACCCAGCGCAGGCGCAGCGGCCCGGCTCCGATCCGGATGACGGCGCGCTGCCCGTCGCGGATGCCTTCGAAGCGTTCGAGCGACACCCCGGCCCAGGGCGGCGCCAGGCGCATGAAGGCGCCGGGCCGCGCGTGCCAGGCGAACAGGTCCTCCGCCGACGCCTCGATGCGGGTTTTGAAAGTCAGGGTCGGCATCGTGGGTTCGTCGTCGGGGGGGAGGAGGGCGTGGCGTGCGGGCGCTTCGTCACCGGATCGCCTGGTACGCCGCCATCGCCCGGTCGCGCGCGGCGCGGTGGTCCACCATCGGCTCCGGATACGTCTCGCCCGGCACGACGCCGGCGTCGGCGAGTACGTCGGCAGGGGTGTCCCAGGGGCGGTGGAGGTAGGGGTCGGGGAGGTCCTTCAGTTCGGGCACCCATTGGCGGACGTAGGCACCGTCGGGGTCGTAGCGCCGGCCCTGCGTGACGGGGTTGAAGATGCGGAAGAACGGCTGCGCGTCGGCGCCGCAGCCCGCCGACCACTGCCAGCCCATCGTGTTGTTGGCCAGGTCGGCGTCGACGAGGGTGTCCCAGAACCAGCGGGCGCCCGCCTGCCAGGGGATCAACAGGTCCTTCGTCAGGAACGAGGCGACGATCATGCGGACGCGGTTGTGCATCCAGCCGATGCGCCAGAGTTGCCGCATCCCGGCGTCCACGATGGGGTAGCCCGTCCGCCCCTGCTGCCAGCGTTCGAGCGCCGCCTCGTCGTCCTTCCAGCCGAAATCCTCGAACTTGTCCTTGAGCGGCTGCGTGGGCGTGGCGGGGTAGTGGTAGAGCAGGTGGTAGGAGAACTCGCGCCAGGCGATCTGGCGCAGGTACGCCCAGGCGGCCTCTTTCATCACGCCGTTGCGGATCCAGCCGGTGGTGGCGTGCCACACCTGGCGCGGGCTGATTTCGCCGTGATGGAGGCGGGGCGAGAGGGCGGAGGTGGCGTCGAGGTCGGGCCGGTCGCGCCGCTCCTCGTAGTCGAGCATCCGTTCGTCGACGAAGCGGCGGAGGCGTTTCTGTGCGGCCTTTTCGCCGGGCGTCCAGGTGGCGCGGAGGCCGCCGGCCCAGTCGATCTTCGGCAGCAGGCGCAGGGCGTCGAGGTCGAGCGTGGCGGGCCGGGCGGCGGGGGCTTTCGAGGCGCCCAGGCGCGGCGCGGGCAGCGGGTCGGGCACGTCGAGGGCCTGCCGAAGCTTGTTCCAGAAAGGGGTGAAGACGTGGTACGGCCCGCCGCTCGTGGTCTCGACGGCGTCGGGATCGTGGAGCAGGCGCCCGGGGAACGCCGCCGTCTCGACGCCCTGCGCGCCGAGCGCTTCGACGAGGTGCGCGTCGCGCCGGCGTAGCGCCGGCTCGTAGCGCTCGTTCCAGTAGACGGCGTCGGCGCCGGTCGCCTCGATCACGGCGCGGAGGGCGTCGAGGGTCGGGCCTCGGCGCAGGATCAGCCGCGCGCCTCGGGCGCGGAGGTCGGCGTCGAGCGCCTGGAGCGCGTGGTGCAGCCACCACCGCTGCGCTGCGCCGGGCGGCCAGTCACCTTCCTCCTCCGGCGCCCAGACGAACACCGGCACTACGGCGCCGCCGCGCTCGACGGCGTGGTAGAGCGCCGGGTTGTCGGCCAGCCGCAGATCCTGCCGGAACCAGACGAGGGTTGTCTCGGGCATGGACGCGTCGGAGAAGCGAGTGGACGATTCGTTCGGACGGGAACCTAGCGGCTGCGGACGGTGCCTAGGCCGCCGTCGATGCCGAGGACCTGGCCGGTGACCCAGCCGCTACGGGCGGCGTCGAGCAGCCAGCAGATGGCCTCGGCCACGTCCGACGGCTCGCCCAGGCGGCCCAGCGCATGCATCGCCTCGGACTGCCGACGGCCCGCCTCGCTCTGGGTGATGCGTTCGGTCAGCGGCGTCTGCACCAGGCCCGGCGCCACGCAGTTGACGCGGATGTTGCGGTGCGCGTAGGTGGCCGCTGCCGCCTGCGCCAGCCCCACGATGCCCGCCTTCGCCGCCGCGATGGCCTCGTGGTTGACCAGGCCCGTGCGCGCCACCGCCGAGGAGCAGAGCACGATGGAGCCGCCGCTTTTCATCATGGCGCGCGCCGCCGCCTTCACGGTGAAAAAGGCGGTGTGCAGGTTCAACGCCAGCGTCTCGTGGTATTCGTCCACCGAGGTCAGGTGCGCCGGCTTGAGCAGGATCGAGCCGACGCAGTTGGCGACGCCGTCGAGCCGACCCTCCGTTTCGAGGACGTGCTGGACGAGGCGGTGCACCTGCTCGTAGTCGGTCGCGTCGAGCGCGTGGGCCTGGCCGCCGAAGTCGCGGGCGAGGGCATCGAGTCGGGGCCGGGTGCGGGCGCCCAGCGCCAGGTGGGCGCCTGCGCCGGCAAGGCGACGGCAGACTTCCGAGCCGATGCCGCCGGTGGCGCCGAGGATGAGGTAGACAGGATGCGCGTTGTCGGGCATGGGCGTGTCAGGACGCCATCCTGCCCGGCGAGGGGAGGTTCAGACAGATGGCCGTAGTGTGCGGGATAGACTTGCTGCAACAGGCACTTTCTCACACCGTCCCGCCCCGCAGGATCCGCAGGCGGCGCAGCCGTAAGCAGATCGTTACCGAAAAAAGCACGGATGTCCGTAAGCCGACCTACAACGCGTCGTCGTCGGGGGGGATGAGCACGGCGTCGATGACGTGCAGGACCCCGTTGGCCGCCGCCACGTCTCGGACGACGAGCGTGGCGTCGTTGACCCTGATCGAGCCGTCGGCGCCGGCGGTGACGGCCAGGTCGGAGCCTTGCGTCGTCAGCAGCGTCGCCCGGCCCGCCAGGTCCGCCGCCGCGAGCCGTTCGCCGACGACGTGGTAGGCCAGGATGTTGGTCAGTTCGCCATCGGTGAGGTCGTCGAGCGGGGCGTCGGAGAGGGCGACGAAAGCGGCGTTGGTGGGGGCGAAGACGGTGAAGGGTCCCGGTCCCTGGAGGGTCTGCGCCAGGCCGGTCCGTTGCAGCGCCGCCACGAGCGTCGAGAGGGCGGTGTCGGCCACGGCCAGGTCCACGAGCGTGAGGCTCTCCATCGCCTCGGTCGTGTCGGCGGTCGGGCCGGTGCCTTGCCGGGTGCCGTCGGTCTCGGTGCCGCAGGCCGCCGCGCCGAGCAACAGGCAGGCGGCGAGCAGCGGGGCCGCCGTCCGCGCGCGGCGTAGCGTCGAAACAGCTTCGTTCACGGGATTCCTCCTGGGCTGGCTGGATGATCAGGCTTCGCGCAGGAAGTTACTGAAAAAAGAGGCAAAATTTGCGCCTTGCCAGGGAACGTGCGCAGGCGTTACCATGCTCCCTGCCCTCGCTGCTTCGTGTTCCTGCCCGCGTTGCCTCATCGTATGGTTCGTTCTTCCGCGTGGATGCTGCTGGCGGCGCTTTGTGCCTGCCTGGTCGTCTCTGCGGCGCGCGCGCAGACCGCCACCGTGCGCGCCTTCGTCACCGACACCGCCGACCGCAAGCCGCTGCAAGGCGTCAACGTGGTGCTGCGCGACGCGGCGGGCGTCGTGGCCGGGGCCGCCACCGACGGCGACGGCTACGCGGTCCTGACGCGCCTGCCGCCGGGCCGGTACGCGCTGCGGGCCACCTTCGTCGGCTACGCGGCGCACGAAGATACGCTGGCCCTGGCCGCCGGCGCCGTCGAGACGCTGCGCCTGGCGCTGACGGCGGGCGAGGCCGAACTGGACGAGGTGCTCGTGGCCGCCGAGCGTGCCACCGGCGCGACGGCCATCACGGCGGGCCTGGAGACCGTCCGCCCCGCCGACATCGAGCGCGTGCCCATGCTCGGCGTCTCGGGCGACCTGGTGGCCTACCTGCACACGACCCCCGGCGCCGTCTCTTCGGGCGACCGGGGCGGCCAGCTCTTTCTGCGCGGCGGCGAGGCCACGCAAAATCTCGTCTTCCTCGACGGCATCCCCGTCTACCAGCCCTTCCACATCCTCGGCTTCTATTCCGCCTTCCCCGCCGACGTCATCGACGCTGCCGACGTGTACGCCGGAGGCTTCGGAGCGCGCTACGGCGGGCGGCTCTCCTCGGTGCTCGACGTGCGGGCACGCAACGGCAACAAGCAGCGGGTGGACGGGGCCGCCTCCGTCGCGCCGTTCCTGAGCACCCTGCGCCTCGAAGGGCCGCTGGCGCCGAACAAGGTCTCGTTCCTGGCCTCGGTGCGCCAGTCGCTCGTCGAGCAACTCGTGCCGACGCTCTTCGAGCAACGCCTCGACTATCGCTTCGGCGACCGCTTCGCCAAGCTCCACGCGCTGCCCAACGCCTCGACGTCGGTGTCCGTCACCGCGCTGCACACCTCCGACCGG
>JBFGTT010000101.1:0-8687 GCA_041565995.1 Rhodothermales bacterium | reverse complement strand
GCTGCCGCCGGTGGGCCAGCCGGCCCGGCTCTTCGCCTACCAGCACGTGCGCGAGGACGTCCTCCTGCTCTTCGGCTTCGCCACCGCGGCCGAGCGCGAGATGTTCGAGGCGCTCATCACCGTCTCTGGCATCGGGCCGAAGCTGGCACTGGCGGCACTCTCGGCCATGCGCCCCGCCGAACTGCGCGGCTACGTCCTCGACGGCGACACCAGCATCCTGACGAATATCCCCGGCGTAGGCCGCAAGACCGCCGACCGTCTCATCGTCGAACTGCGCGACCGCCTGGCACGGATGGACTTCGGCGAGGCGGCCGCGCCGCTCACCGGCGGCTCTGAGGCTCGCGCCTCCGCCCGCGCCGATGCCCTTTCGGCGCTCGAAGCGCTGGGGCTGAGCCGCGCCGCCGCCGAGAAGAGCCTGCGCAAAGTGCTCCGCAACCACCCCGGCGTGCAGTCCGCCGAAGAACTCATCCGCCTGGCGCTGCGGGAGCAATGAGCAGGGCGAGCGGGCGGTCAGAGTGAAGTCCGCGTAATGATGCGGCGGCTCGGTACACCTACAACCGCCCCCTTCCTCCTCCCTGCCGGATCCTGCGATGAACGAGATGAACCTGTGGCTGACGCCGCTGATCCTGCTGCCGGGCGTGGCGCTGCTGATCGTGTCCACCTCGGCGCGCTTCAGCCGGATCCACGACGAGATCCACGGCCTGTTGCATCACGAGGACGAAGCCTCACCGGAGGTCACCGAGCATCTGCTGGCCCGGTCGCGCTACTTCCGCGACGCGCTCGTCGCGCTCTACCTTTGCGTGGCGCTGTTTTCGCTGGCGAGCCTGCTGGGGATGCTGGCGGCGCTCTGGCAGGCCATGGCCTCGGCCTGGGTGGTGCTGGGCGTCACGGCGGGCGGCATCCTGTGCCTGACCTTCTCGGCCTTTCAACTGATTCGGGAATCGCTGCTTTCGCTGGAGATCATCGAAGAGCACCGTCGCCACTTCAAGACGATCCCTACGCAAAAACACGACGATCACGATTTGAATTGACCCGACACTTCATTAGATTCCGCCCTGTTTTTGAGAATCGTCCTGCGCTTTGTGAAATCCTCCGTGCAGGACGACCGCGTTGAGCCGATCCGGCTCTGTCTGTTGTAGTTCTTGAGGATAACGCGGTGTGCTGCCGCCGGCGTCTGAAGCGGCGCCGGACCCTCCCTTTTTCCCCTTAACCAAGCGAGGAATCAGCGCTATGAAACAGCTCTTGAAATGGATCGGCCTCGTGCTCGTCGGGCTGGTGGCTATCCTCCTGCTGGCTGCCGGCACGCTCTACGTCCTGGGCGGCTCCGCCCTGAAAGCCCAACCCGACCTGGCTGCCGAAACGCTCACCCTCTCGGCAGACTCCGCCGCGCTGGCGCGTGGCGCGCATCTGACCAATACGCACGGCTGCACGGACTGCCACACCGTAAACCTGAGCGGCCAGGTGCTCGTCGACGCCCCGCCCTTCCTGGTCGTAGCCTCCAACCTGACGAGCGGCGCCGGCGGCGTCGGCAGGGCGTACACGGACGAGGACTGGGAGCGCGCCATCCGACACGGCGTACGGCCCGGCGGCACCGGGCTGATCATCATGCCCTCGGCAGCCTACAACAAACTGAGCGACGACGAGACGGCCGACCTCATCGCTTATCTCAAGACCATCGAGCCGGTCGATCACGAATTGCCCAGGACGGAGCTGCGCGCGATGGGCCGCATCATCGCCGCCACGGGGGGCCTGCCCACCGAAGCGGACATGATCGACCACGCACGGCCCCATCTCGCGGTAGCGCCGACGCAGGCGGCGACCGTCGAGTATGGCGCCTACCAGGCGGCCCTCTGTGGGTATTGCCACGGCGCCGATCTGCACGGCGGCCCGCCGCTCGACCCCTCGATGCCGCCTTCTCCCGACCTCCAACCGGTCTCGGCCTGGACGCTCGATCAGTTCGTCACGATGATGCGCACGGGCGTCGCTCCGGACGGGCGCGAGATCAACCCGGAGTTTATGCCCTGGAAGTCGTTCAAATTCATGACGGACGCAGAGCTGGAGGCGATCTACGCGTATCTTCAGACGCTGCCGCCGGCTGCCGCCGCCACCGCCGAGGGCGCGCCGTGAGCCTCGCGCCGGGCACGGTTCTTAGCCGGTCTGGCCCTCTTGCTCGGCCAGCTTGACCAGCGTATCGACGGCTTCCGGCAAGCCTTTATCGAACATCGGGCCGATCAGGCGCGCGTAGAGCCATCCCAGCGGCCCCTTGATCTCGATGCGCTGGGTCAGTTGCGTGCCGGCGGGCGTCGTCTCGACGTGGTGGTAGAAGTAGAAGGTAGCCAGGAATTGCTTGAGGATGTCGTCGAAGCCTACGCCCTCCTCGACCATCGTAATCTTCCACCGATAGGGACGGCGGCTGGCGATCCAGCCGAACAGCCCCGGAAAGCGCTTCACCTTGATCTCGCCCCAGGTGCCTACCGCGAGGGGCCCGTCCAGCCGTGCCCATTCGAAAAACTTGATCCACTGGGGCCAGGTGTCCAGGTTCGTCCAGTAGTGCCAGATGGCTTCGGGCGGGGCGCTCGTAACACGCGTAACGTTAATCTTCCACATAAGGCGACGGCCTCCGTAAGCTGTGTGCAGGGGCGAAGTCGTGCTCGCCGAGGTCTACGCCTGGTAGGAGATCGGGATCCGTGCAGGCCGTCCGCGTGCAGGCATCGACGGCGCGTGCAGATTTACCGTCAATAATGGGGCGGGCGCCCTGCGCTCGTGGAACATCGCCGGGGCTTGCGCGAAACACCGCGTGCGAGAAGGCGGCCCGTCCGGTGCGGGTCGCCTTTTGTTTGGAAAGGTGAAACCAGTTATGAACAGGCCCCTCAGAAATATCGCCATCGTTGCCCACGTCGATCACGGCAAGACGACGTTGGTGGACGCCATGCTCTGGCAGAGCGGCATCTTCCGCGCCGGCCAGGACGTGCAGGAGCGCGTGATGGATTCGATGGACCTCGAGCGCGAGAAGGGCATCACCATCATGGCCAAGAACACCGCCGTGGTCTACGCCGGCACCAAGATCAACATCGTCGATACGCCGGGCCACGCCGACTTCGGCGGCGAGGTCGAGCGCACGCTCCGCATGGTCGACGGCGTCATGCTGCTCGTCGACGCCGCCGAGGGGCCGCTGCCGCAGACACGCTTCGTGCTCTCGAAGGCGCTCCAACTCGGCCTGCCCGCCGTCGTGGTCATCAACAAGATCGACCGGCAGGACGCGCGCCCGGCGGAGGTGCTCAACGAGATCTACGACCTGTTCATCGACCTCGACGCCACCGAGGAGCAAGTCGAGTTTCCCGTGCTCTACGCCGTGGCCCGCGACGGCCAGTGCGCCCCGGACCCGGCCGCCCCGCTGACCGACCTGCGCCCCCTCTTCGACGCCATCCTGGCCACCGTCCCGGCGCCGCAGGGCGAGGCGGCGGCGCCGTTGCAGGTGCTCGTCACCAACGTGCAGCCGGACAACTACCTCGGGCCGCTCGCCATCGGGCGCGTGGTGCAGGGCACCCTCCGCAGCCGCCAGCGCGTCACGCTCTGCCACCGCGACGGCGCGCAGGAGGCCGCCGAGGTCGCCGCCCTCTTCCAGTACGAGGGCCTCCGCCGCGTCGAAGCCGACGAGGCCGGGCCGGGCGACATCGTGGCCATAGCCGGCATGGCCGGCATCGGCCTGGGCGAGAGCATCGCCGACGCCGACGACCCGCAGCCCCTGCCCGCCCTCCACGTCGATGAGCCGACGATGTCGATGGAGTTCCGCGTCAACGACGCGCCCTTCAGCGGGCGCGAGGGCCGCTTCGTCACCTCCCGCAACCTGCGCGAGCGGCTGCTCAAAGAGGCCGAGGCCAACCTCGCCATCCGCGTCGAGGAGACCGAATCGCCGGATCGCTTCCTGGTCTACGGGCGCGGCGAGTTGCAGATGGCGATCCTGATCGAGCAGATGCGCCGCGAGGGCTACGAGTTCGCCGTCGGCATGCCGCAGGTCATCACCCGGCAGATCGACGGGGCGACGCACGAGCCTTTCGAGACGACCCTGATCGACGTGCCGGAGGAGCACGTGGGCGTGGTGATGGAGAAGCTGGGCCGCCGCAAGGGCGTGATGACCCGGATGATCAACCACGGCTCGGGGCGCGTCCGCCTCGCCTTCCTGATCCCCAGCCGCGGCCTCATCGGCTACCGCACCGAGTTCCTGACCGACACCAGGGGCACCGGCATCCTGACGCACCTCTTCGAGGGCTACCAGGCGTGGGCGGGCGACATCTCGCACCGCGCCACCGGCGCCCTCGTGGCCGACCGCACGGGCAAGGCGACGGCCTACGCCGTGCTCAACCTGCAAGAACGCGGCGCGCTCTTCGTCGCTCCCGCCGACGACGTCTACGCCGGCATGATCGTCGGCGAGAACAGCCGCGACGCCGACCTGGACGTGAACGTCACCAAGGAGAAAAAGCTCACCAACATGCGCGCTTCGACGGCGGATTCTTTCGAGAAGATCGTGCCGCCGCGCCGGATGTCGCTCGAAGAGGCGCTCGAATTCATCCGCGAGGACGAGTTGATCGAGGTGACGCCCAGGTCGTTCCGCCTGCGCAAGCGCTACCTCGACCCCAACGAGCGCAAGAAATACGCGATGAAAGCCGGCGCGCTGGTTGCCTGAAACGTATCCCGTTGCACGGCCTCACTGCACCACCGTCATCCGCCCCGTTGCCTGCCAGGCGGTTTGCAGCCGGTCGTCCACCGTTGCGCGGGCGTTGATGCGGTAGACGTATAGGCCCGAAGGCAGCGCGGCGGCGTCGAGCCGGATCGTGCGGCCCGTGCCGGGCGACATGAGTTGATCGGCCGCCAGGAGCACGCGGCGGCCCAGCACGTCGAAGACCTCCACGCGCACCTCGGCGAAGACGGCCAGGTCGAAGACGAGCGTGGTAGTCCCGGCAAACGGGTTCGGATAGTTGCCCTGGAGGGCGAAGCGCGCCGGCACCGGCGAGGCGGCCAGCGCAAACGTGCGCACGTCGGACCACGGCCCCGCGCCGCTGACGTTTTCCGCGCGCACCCGCCAGTAGTAGCGCCGGTCCGGTTCCAGGTCCACGCCGATCTGCCGGGTGCCGAGGCTGGTGCGGTCGCGCGAGAGCGTCAGGTGATCGATGACCGGCGCGTCGAAGGACGGCGCGGCGGCCACCTGCACGCGGTAGTAGAGGCCCTGGCCGGCAGGCTCCCAGGCGAACGTCACCTCCGGCGTCTCCGCCGGGCGCTCCGGGTCCGGCTCGACGACGGCCTCGGGGGCGGTGGGCACGGGCACGGCGGAGGGCGCCGGGGCCACGAACGGCGTGTAGGTCCCCGCGAAGAAGGCGTGCGCCAGGTCGGCGTCTTCTCGGAGCTGCGTCACCGAATGCAGGCGCGTCAGGCCCTGCGACCAGACGATGGCGAAGACGATCTCCTGCTCGTCGCCCGGTTGCATCACGAACGGTCCCACGCCGATCACAAAACGGCGGTCGCCGGGATAGTTGATAAAGTCTGAGGTGCCGACGTTCTCCTCGCTCCAGAAGGCCGGGGGCATGGCGGGAAACAGGTAGCGGGTGGTCTCGGTGCCGCCCAGGCCCGTACCGCCGACCGTCAGCGGGGTCCCGTCGGGCCAACGGCCTTGCAGGCAGGCGTAATAGCCCGCCGCGTCCCTCGCTTCGAGCGTCCCTTTCCGGATGCACGAGAACGTCGTCATGCCGAGCCGCTCGCCGGTCTCGTCGATGGTGCCGTCGCGGTCATTGTCCTCACCGTCCCGATCCACCAGCGGTCCTTGCAGGATGACGTAGCCGAGGGCAGGAGGGCGGTCGCCGTAGCCGTCGAAGCCGAGGTCGAAGTCGGCGCCGTTGTAGACGAAGCCCATCTGGCGCAGCGTGTCGCTGCCGACGAAGTCGTCGCCGGCGTTGCCCAGGTCGGGGTCGACCCAGAGGCCGAAGTAGGCGTCTTCGAGGGGGGCACGGCCCTTGTAGAGGAGGCGGTAGCGGTAGAAGGTCGTGTTGGCGAGGGCGTCGCTGCTTTGCACGGCGTAGGCCGTCCCCTGTACCTCCAGCCCCATGGGGGGGGTAGTCTTGACGCCTCCGGCGTCGTTCATGACCCACCAGGCCGTCTGATCGCCGTAGAGGCGGGGGCGGTCGCCGCCGGCCAGGTCGTAGTTGTCCGCAAGGCCGTCGCCGTCTTTCACCGGAGCGCCGAGGTGGCCGGGCCAGGCGCGCAGGTCGTCGGTGGCCTGGCCGGTCTGTTCGTAGCGTTCGAGGTCGGCGCGGCTGACGCGGTAGATGCGGTCGAAGGCGGCGCAGTCGGGGGGAGGGTTGCCGTCGGCATCGAGCGGGCCGGGCCAGTATTCGTAGTCGGCAAAGCGTGCTCCGGCGAACCGCAGTTCGCCGTTTACGTGCCCGCCGACCCAGAGGCCGGAGGTAAAGAGGGCCTCGGCCTCGCCCCACTTGGGCACGGTGTAGACGTTGCCCTGGCCTCGCCAGAAGAGGTTGCCGGCGTTGTAGAGGCGGGCGCGGACGTTGTTGACGTCCAGATCCGCCTCGGCCTCGCCGAGCGCGCAGGTGCCCACCGTCTGGGCGCGTGCAGGCGGGTTGCCCCCCAGCAGCGCCAGCAACAGCCCGCACAAGATGTACCCGTACGTTTTCATCATTCCCGTTGCGCCGACCCTACTGCTGCCAGTATAGAAAAAATCGCAACCCGCCGACAGGCAAATTATTCCTCCGGTGCTGCTGCCCTCGCTCTCCAATCCGCCCTCCACAATCCCCAACCCCCAATCCGCAGCCCTCCATCCGCACTCCGCAGTTCGCACTCAGAGCAACCCGGCTTGCTCGGCGGCTTCTCGGAGGGCCGCGCGCTGCGCGTCGGTCAGGTTTTCCGGGACGGTCACCTCGATCTCGACGTAGAGGTCGCCGGTGCGCTTCTGGGTCTGAACGCCCTGGCCCTTGAGGCGAAGCCGGGCGCCCGGCTGCGTGCCGGGGTGGATGGGCAGCTTGATGCGGTTGCCGTAGGCGTTGGTGAGGCTGCGTGTGGTGCCCAGCAGCGCCTCGAAGACGCTGATGATCTCGGTCACGTAGAGGTCGTTGTCCTCGCGGCGGAAGCGCGGGTGCGGCGCCACGTCGAAGGTGACGTAGAGGTCGCCGCGCTTGTCGTTGGCGGCGGTCCGGCCCCGGTCGCGCAGGCGGATCTTGAAGCCGGGGCGGACGCCCCTGGGGATGGTCAGGCGGATGGTTTCGCCGTCGGGCAGTTGCACGTCGGTCTTGCCGCCGCGCAGCGCCTGCTCGAACGAGAGGCGGACGGTGGTTTCCACGTCCAGGTTGGGGCTCCGGCGCTGCTGCCGGGCGAAGGGATCGGCCTGCGGTTCGCCGCCGCCGAAGAGGCGGCTGAAGAGGTCGCCCAGGCCGCCGAAGCTGTCGCCGAAGGCGCCCGGCTCGCCGCCGGTTTCGAAGCGGACGAAGGTGCCGTCGGGGGCGCGGTAGAAGCGGTTGCCGTTGCCCGTCTCGAAGCCGCCGCCGAAGGCGCCGAAGGGATTTTTGCGCAGGCGGTCGTATTCCTTGCGCTTTTTCTCGTCGGAGAGGACGCTGTAGGCTTCCTGGATCTCTTTGAAGCGTTCCTCGGCGTCCGGCTTGTCGGGGTTGCGATCCGGATGAAAGCGGCGGGCCAGCTTTCGGTAGGCTTTTTTGACGGCTTCGGCGTCGGCGTCTTCGGCCACGCCCAGGATGTCGTAGTAATTTTTCACGTCCGGCATAGCGGTTCGAAGTCAACCTGGTGGCGTCCGGCGGATCGCCGGGGCACCGTGCGACGATTTTGCAGGGATTGCACGCACTCCTGCCGTATCTTGTGCCCCTGAGCAAAAGCGCACAGATCGTGCCAGAGCAACGCTTCGGGCCAGGAAATGACAAATCGACGGATACAGAAGGTGCTCATCGCCAACCGGGGCGAAATCGCCGTGCGCGTGATCCGCACGTGCCGGGAGCGGGGCCTGGCCACCGTCGCCGTCTTCAGCGAGCCGGACCGCGCCGCCCTGCACGTGCGCCTGGCCGACGAAGCCTACGCCATCGGCCCGGCGCCCTCAAACCAGTCCTACCTCGTCCACGAGAAGATCCTGGAGGTGGCGCAACGCAGCGGCGCCGACGCCGTCCACCCCGGCTACGGGTTCCTCTCGGAGAACGCCGCCTTCGCCGAAGCCTGCGCCGGGGCGGGGGTGATCTTCATCGGCCCGCCTCCCGAAGCCATCCGCGCCATGGGCGACAAGACGGCCGCCCGCGCGCTCATGCAAGCCGCCGGCGTCCCGATGGCCCCCGGCACCACCGACGCCGTCGACGACGCCGACGCGGCGGCCGACGTCGCCGCCGAGATCGGCTATCCGGTCATCATCAAGGCGGCGGCGGGCGGCGGCGGCAAGGGCATGCGCGTCGTCGAGGAGCCGGCAGCTTTTCAGCGAGCGATGGCCCTGGCACGCAGCGAGGCCGCCTCGGCCTTCGGCGACGGGCGCGTCTTCATCGAAAAATACATCGCCGAACCCCGGCACATTCAGGACATCCCCGCTGTCGCCGGCCGGCTGGCCGGCATGCTCGAGCTCGACGCCGACGTCCTGCAGGAGAGGATGCAGGACCCCGCGAGGCAGAAATACCTGGTGGTCAAGCGAAGGATCG
>JBFGTT010000100.1:0-8784 GCA_041565995.1 Rhodothermales bacterium | reverse complement strand
GGTGCGAATGCGCAGGCCGGCGTCGAGGCAGCAGCGCGTCGTCACCGTCCAGCGGTCCGTCTTTTCGACGTAAGAGAAGAAGCGGTCGGGGTAGGCGTTGGCGAAGAGCGCGGGTTCCTCGAAGGGCAGGCCCAGCGCCTGGATTTGCCGAAAGATGTTCTGCGCGGCGAGGATGGGGCGCGTGCGCGAGTGCGGGAACGGGCCGAAGTGCCGCCCGGCCACCTCGGCGCAGTTGACGCCGGTGAAGAGCGTCGCCTGCCCCGTTCCGCTTTGCGGTAGCCCCTCGATGCCCAGCGTGGCGTCGAGGGCGCGGAAGACGTGACCGGGCCGCTGCACGGGCGCCGCCGCCTGCGTCCAGCGCGCGCCGCCGGCCAGGCGCTCGAAGGCCGGCAGCGACAACCCCGCCAGCGGATTGCGCGCCGGATCGTCAGGCCCCAGCCCGACGCCGTCGAGAAAGACGAAAAGGAGGGAATAAGGCAACCGTCTACACGCAGGGGATTGGTTTCAGCTTACAGCGGTCAGCTTACAGCGGTCAGCTTAAAGACGCTTTGGCTGATGGCTGATAGCTCTCCGTTTTACGCCGTCGTAGCGGCCAGGACCCAGTCGAAGTCGACGGCGCTGTGGAGGGGATGGACCGGAGCGGGCAGCGGATGGTGGGGCGCGGCGACACCGAAGACGGGGCGTCCGGCCTCGACGGCCCACGCCAGCGCGTGCCATTCGGGCGTGTCGGGCTGCGGCTCGAAGAAGGCACAGGCGCGGGCGAGGGCGGCCAGCACCAGCGCGCGCTCCTTGTCGTCGTGCTCGTAGGGGCCGTGTTCCATCGGGAAGGGGGAGAGGAGCAGGCCGCCGGCGCGCACCGTTGCGCTGATGGTCGGGCGTAGCGGCGGGGGTGCCTTCGCCATGCCCGCCGAGGTCACCAGCACCGACGGATGCGCCGTCGTGCCCGCGTGGCAGAGCTTCTGGAGGACCACGTCGAAGCCGTGCGCGGCCCCCGTAGCCGGGGCGACGCCGTGCGGCAACAGGTGCCGCGCCAGCGCTTGCGCCTGCTCGAACCGCTCCGGTGAGATCGGCGGACGGGCCAGGAAGGCGACGAGCGGCCGGGCGAGCGCCGCCAGGTGGCCGTAGCCGTAGAGCAGGAACGGGCGGCTGCCGCGCGGCAGGAGGGCCAGGCCGCCGGGCCAGGCCTCGTGGCGGGGCGTGAGGACGGCGACGCGCTTTTCGTGGAGGGCAGCCAGCGCCTGCTCGGCCTGCTTCAGCAACGCCTCCATGGCCGCCCGGTCGAACAGGCGGGCGACGAGCGCTCCGGCCTTCGGCGCGCCTTTGATGCGGGCCAGCACCTGCTCGCGCGGATAGCGCAGGAGGTCGGCGTAGTCGGCGAAGTGGTCCAGCAACCGGCCCGCCGTCACGCGGCCGACGCCGTCCATCCGTTCGAGCGCCAGCGCAAAGAGGGTGGTGTCGGTCAAGGCGGGCAGGGGGTTGGGGCAGGCGAACCGTGGTGCGTGGGCATCGTAAAGTGGCGGCGTAGGGGGCGGAAGGTGTGGGCGTGTGGGCGTCTGGGAGGATCTCCAGGGAGCGCGTTTCGTCTCCCGTCCTCCCAACCTCGCACACGACATCCGGCAAGGTAGCCATTCTGCCCGACTCGTGCAGCCTCCGGCCTGCCCGGCCCTCCGCTATCCGCATCGGGCCGGCACGCGCAGACCGGGGCGGTTGCGCTTTTGCGGCCTGCGCGGCATCTTTGCTGGACGAACCGTCCACGCCGTACCGCACGTTGGGAGGCGACCCGTGGTAAAAGACACCCTCGAAAAACTCCGCGCCCTGATCGCGCCGCCTGCGCAGCTGCGCCCGGACCAGGCGCTGGTGCTCACCGGCGGCGGTGCGCGCGCCGCCTTCCAGGTGGGCGTGCTGCAATACATCGCCCAGGTCTTCCCCGAAGCCTCGTTCCAGATTCTGACGGGCGTCTCGGCGGGGGCCATCAACGCGGCGCACCTGGCCAACCATACCGGCGGCTTCGGCCAGGCCGCCGAGCACCTGGCCCAGAGCTGGCACGACATCACCGCCGAGGAAATCTTCGCGCCGGAATCCAGCTTTGCGCTCATGCGGCGGATCCTCGGCCAGTCCGTCGACCGCAAGCACCCGTCTGAGACCGTCTTCCGGGTCGAGGAGGGGCAGGCGCTGCTCAACACCGTGCCGCTACGCGCTTACCTCGACCGCAAGTTGCAGCCCGTCGAGGGACGGCTCGTCGGGGTGACGGAGAACGTGCAGCAGGGCCGGCTCAAGGCCGCCTGCATCACCGCCACCAACTACCTGACGGGGCAGACCGTGACGTGGGTGCAGGGCTGCGACATCCGGGACTGGCAGCGCGCCAACCGCGTCGGCGTGCAGACCACGCTCACGGTCGATCACATCATGGCCTCCTCGGCGCTGCCGCTATTGTTCCCCGCCGCGCGCGTGGGCAACGCCTGGTACGGCGACGGCGGCATCCGGCAGATCGCGCCGCTCTCGCCGGCGGTGCACCTCGGCGCCGACAGCATCTTCGTCATCTCGACGCGCTACCGGCGCTCCCGCCAGGAAGCCGACGATCCCTCGGTGGTGGGTTATCCGCCGGCGGCGCAGGTCATGGGCCTGCTGATGAACGCCATCTTCCTCGACCTGCTCGACCAGGACGCGCTCACGATGCGCCGGATCAACGCGCTCGTGCGGGCGTTGCCGCCAAAGAGCCGCCCCTTCCGGCCCATCAAGCTGCTGCTGCTGCGGCCCTCGCAGGACCTGGGCCGGCTCGCCGGCGAGTACGAGATGAACCTCAAGGGCGCCCTGCGCCTGCTCACGCGCGGCCTGGGCACCGGCCAGACCAAAAGCCCCGACTGGCTCAGCATGCTGCTCTTCCACCAGGATTACCTCGCCCGCCTGATGCAGATCGGCTGGGAGGACGCCCGCAGCCATCACGAGCAGATCGCCCGCTTCTTCGACGCCTCGGTGCCCTACCTCGCCGACGGCGTCGAAGTATGACGTAAAAGTCCTAACCGCAACCGATTTCGCCAGCCACCTTACGTTTTACGTTAACTTCGTCCGCCGCCCGGCTCGTGTCGTTTCTCCACGTTGCAACCGCGCCAGACCGCTCCGTGCCCGCTCATGCTCCGCCGCCTGTTGACCTCGCAGACCCTCTACATCGTCCTGGGTGTTTTGCTCGTCGGCTTATGGCTGACGCGGTGGGTGAGCGCGCTGGGCGGGCCGACGGGGGTGTGGACGCGCTTCGGGCTGCTGGCGCCGGCGGTCACGGTGCCCCTGCACGGCATCGTGGCTGTGACGCCGTTTCCGTCGGACGTGATGGGCGTCGCCAACGGCGCCGTCTACGGGTTCTGGGGCGGCGCCCTGCTGAGCTGGATCGGGTGGTTCCTGGCCTCCTTCGTGCAGTACGGCATCGGGCGGCGCGTGCAGCAGGACTTCGACGTGGCGGGGTGGGTGGCCCGGTCGCCGGCCCGCCTGCGCCGTTTTCCCGTCGAGCATCCCGCCTTTTTGATCGGTGCGCGCTACGTGCCCTACGCGGGCGGCCACCTGGCGACGCTGCTGCCGGGCGCCCTGGGCGTGGGCCTGCGGCGCTTCGCGTGGTGCACGGCGGTGGCCCTCGTGCCGCAATCGCTGGTGGTGGCCGGGGTGGGGGCGGGCCTGATGCTGCTCTGACGAGGCCGCCTCAGGCGGCGGCGCCGGGCGCGTCGGCGGACGGATCTTCGGCCAGGAAGGGAAAGAGCCGGTACACGTCCACGTCCTGCCACGGCTGCCCGTCGATGAACACCGGCACGCCGTTCAACTCGGCGTAGTGGACGACGCGGTGGCTCAGCGCGGCGAAGTCGGGGAAGAGGTGCGGGATCTCGAACGAGCAAAGCTCCCGGCCCACGAGCAGCAGCCCGTCGCCGGTGAGGGCTACGCGGTGCACCTGGCTCCATTCGAGCACGGCCTTGCGCCGCGTGTAGTCGTAGCCCACCACGCGTTCTTCGGAGAGCTTGATGCACCAGACCAGGCGCCGCAGCCTGCGCATCCGCGAGGCGATCCACCAGACGGCGCCCAGCCACGTCCCCGCGAGCAGGCCGCCGACGGCAGGCAGCGGCAGCGTCCTCTCGAAGCCGAGCGCCGCCACGCAGAGCGTCAGCAGCACCGCCGCCGCCGCCACGGCCGTCAGGCGCGTGGCCTGCCTGCGCGCGTGCAACTGCACGGCCTCGTTGTCGAAGACTTCGTACCAGTTGGACATGGCCCGAAGAGGTCTGAAGGGATGGGTGGATGGGTGTGTGGGGGTATGGGAGGGCGTGAGATCGGGCTGGGTGGTGTATCTGGGGGCGGCGCACTAGTTAGAGTCTCCTGGTGGGCAAAAGTTCGTGCGGAGGTGGGCGGGCACGCCGTGTTACCCTGCCGGCGCCCGGCGCGGCGCAACCTGCGGCATCCCTCGCCATATAACCCCCGCCTGCGCCCTTCACCAGACCTCCGCCACGCGATGACCCGCCTCCGGCTGTTGCTGCTCCTGGGAATCCTGCTCTCGGTGGTGCCCGGCGCGGCGGCGCAGCGGATCGTCCGAGGCACCGTCACCGATGCGGCTACCGGCGAGGCGTTGCCCGCCGCCAACATCCAGGTCGAAGGCACCTATCGCGGGACGATCACCAACGCCGACGGGCGGTATGAACTGCGCCTCGACACACTGCCGGCGACGCTCGTGGCGCGCTACATCGGCTACGAGACGGCGCGGCGGACGGTGACGGCGGCTTCCGGCGAGCGGCAGGACCTGCGCCTGCAACCCGTCACCTACCAGCTCGACGAAATCGTGGTCACGGGCGAGGATCCGGCGATTCGCATCATGCGTGAAGTCATCGAGCGTAAGAAGCTGTGGCGCAACGCGCTTCGTACCTACGAAACCGAAGCTTACAACCGCTTCACGCTCGCCAACGATACCGGTATCGTCTCCATCATCGAAACCTTTACCGAGACCTTCTGGGACCGCGCGCGCGGCATGAAGGAGACGCTCAAGGCCCGGCGCGAGACCTCCAACCTCGACATCGAGGAGGCCCTGCCCGCCGCCCTCTTCGTCACCAACCTCTACGACGACGACGTAGAAGTGGGCGGCTACACGCTCATCGGCGTCACCCATCCGAAGGCCCTCAGCCACTACGACTTCCGCCTGCTGGGCACCCGCCGCCTCGACGACCAGGTGGTCTACGACATCGCCGTCGAACCCAGGAACCGCCTCAAGAGCGCCTTCGTCGGGCGCGTGGCCGTGCTCGACAGCGCCTACGCCTTGCTCGAAGTGGAATTGCGGCCCGGCGAAGCCTTCCTCTTCCCGCCCCCCATCGAGCGCTACGACGTGACCTACCGCCAGCAGTTCTCCAGTTTCGGAAAGGACTTCTGGCTCCCCGTCGATTTCCGCGCCGACCTCGCGCTGCGGCTCAACCTGGGCGGGCTGCTGGCCTTCCCGACCATCCACATCGACCAGGTCTCGCGCTTTACGAACTACCAGGTCAACGTCCCGCTGCCCGACTCGCTCTACCGCGAAGAACGCTACCTGACGGTCGATTCGGCGGCCGTGAAGGCGGGCACGCGGCTGGCCGAAGCGGGCGGGGCCGTCCCGCTCTCGCAGCCCGAAGAGGCCGCCTACGCCGGCATCGACAGCACGATGGGGCTGGAGCGGGCCTTTGCGCCGACGGGGCCGCTGGCCCGGTTCGTCAAGATGGAGGCCCGCGCCGGCGACGGCGACGAACGCCGCGCCTCCGCCCGTACCGACCGCCGCCTCCGGCCGTCGATAGACCTCGACCCCGACCTCTGGTACAACCGCGTCGACGCGCTGCACGCCGGCCTGCGCCTGGAGGTGGACGTGGCCGACGTGCTGACGCTCCGCGCCGGCGGGGGCTACAGCACGGGCCTCGAAGGCGCCGACCGATGGTCCTACGAGGGCAGCGCGCGCCTCGAAGGGGGCGCCCGGACGACGTTCTTCGCGCAGACTGGCTTCGCAGCCGGCACCGACCTGCGCTACCGCAGCGACCTCTACGGGCGCTTCTTCAACGGCCTCGACGTGCTCCTGGGCGGCGACGACTACTTCGACTACTTCCGCAACGAACGCTTCTTCGCCGACGTCGGGGTGGCCTTCTCGCAGCCCGAAGTCCGATTCTCCCTCGGCCTCCAGGCCGAGCGCCACGCCTCGTTGCAGCAGACGACGAGCTACGACCTCGTGGGTCGCTCGGCCCGCCTGCGGCCCAACCCTCCCATCGACGAGGGACGCCACGCCGCTTTCACCGCCAAGCTCGTCGTGGGCGACGACTTCGACGTGGCGGGGGTCTTCGGACGCCGTCGCCTGGCCCTCGGCTTCGAGCGCAATCCCGGCGACTACACCCGCTACACGCTCGACCTGGTCTGGCGCCTGGAGACCTTCTACCGCCGTCGCCTCCTGCCCAACACGCTCGACGTGCGCGTGGCGGCCGGCACCGCCACCGGCACGCTGCTGCCGCAACGCTTCGGCATCGTGGACGGCGCTCTGGGCGTCTACACGCCCTTCGGCGCGCTCAAGACGCTCGGCGGCGTCCCCTACGAGGGCGAGGAGCACCTGGCGTTCTTCTGGGAGCACAACTTCCGCACCGTCCCGTTCGAGCTGTTGGGCCTGCGCGGTCTGGCCCGGCGCGGCTACAGCCTGATCGTCTTCGGCGGGCACGGGCGCACCTGGCAACGGCCCGAAGCCAGCGACGTCCCCTCGCTCGGCTACGTCCCCCGCGTGCCCGACGGCTTCCACCACGAACTGGGCGTCTCGCTCAGCGGCCTCTTCGGCTTCTTGCGCCTCGACGCGGCCGCGCGCCTCGACGCGCCGGGCTTCGCTGTGGGCGTGGCGGCAGCGCGGATTTTCTGATAGGGAGAGCGCGACGGGGTCCTGAACTTCAACGCACTCGACACGCTAGGCGACGTCCCGGATCACGCGGCACGGGTTGCCGGCGGCGAGCGTCCCTGCCGGCACGTCCTTCGTCACCACGGCGCCCGCGCCGATGACGGCGCGCTCGCCGATGCGAACGCCGGGGCAGAGGATGGCGCCGCCGCCGATCCACACGTCCGCGCCGATCTCGACGGGGCGCGCGGCCTCCAGCCCCCGGCGGCGCACGCGCCAGTCGAGCGGATGCGTGGCGGTGTAGACCTGCACGGCGGGGCCGAAGAGGACGTGGCTGCCGACGCGCACCTCGGCCGGGTCGAGGATGACGCAGTTGAAGTTGAAGAAGACCTTGTCGCCCAGGTAGATGTTGGCGCCGTAGTCGCAGTAGAACGGCGGCTCGATCCACAGCCCGTGGCCGGCGGCGCCGAAGAGGGCGTCGTACACGTCCCGGCGTAGCGCTTCGTCCTCGTCTTTGCTGCCGTTGAGCCGGTGCAGCAGGTCGCGCGCGCGTCGTCGTGCGTGGGCGAGTTCGGGGTCGCCGGCGTCGTAGAGGTCTCCGGCCAGCATGTGCTCGCGCTGCGTAGGCATAGGTCGCCGATTGGGGAGAAGGGAACGGGGCACATCCAGGGCGGGGCGCCGTGGGCGGGCTGCCCGTTCTTGCCTATCTTGTAGCGCGCCGTCTGTTCCGCCTTGCCGTCTGTGCCTGTGAGAACGTCGCTCCTGCTGTTCGTCTTGCTCCTCGTGCCGGCAGCCGCGCGCGGCCAGGAGCTCCTGCGCGGGACCGTCCGCGACGCCGAGACGGACGCGGCGCTGGCGGCGGCGCACGTCGTGGACGAAGCGACGGGCCGGGGCACCATCACCAACGCCGAGGGCCGCTTCGAGCTGGTGGTGCCGGCGCTGCCGGCGGTGCTGCGCGTGCGCTACATCGGCTACCGCACCGAGCGCGTCGTGGCCGAAGCGGACGGACCGCGCGCCTTCGAGATCGCCCTGGCGCCGGTCGTCTACGAACTGGGCGAGGTCTTCGTGGCGGGCGCGGACTTCGCCGAAAACGTGATGCGCAAGGTCATCGAACGCAAGCAGGCCCGGCGGGCGACGTTGCAGGCGTACCAGGCCAGGGGTTTCACGCGCATCACGCTGGAGAACGACGCCCGCATCGCCCTCGTCAGCGAGACCGTCTTCGACGCCTACTGGGATCGCGCGGAGGGGCCGCGCGAGGTGATCCGCTCCCGCCGCGAAACGTCCGATTTCTACCGCCGCCTCGGCATCGAGCCGGCGGGCTACGTCGCCAACCTTTACGACGACTTCGTCGAGATCCAGGGCCTGCGTTTCATCGGCCCGACGCACCCCGACGCCCTGGACCACTACCAGTTTTCGCTGGCGGCACGGCGCGGCCTCGACGATCAGCTCGTCTACGACCTCTACCTGGCGCCGAAGACGGGCCTGGAGGCCACCTTCATCGGGCGCCTCTCGATCCTGGATTCGACCTACGCCCTGCTGGAGGCCGAGGTGCGACCGGCCCGGCACGTCGTCTTTCCGCCGCCGGTGCAGGCGTGGGAGGTCTTCTACCGGCAGCAGTTCGCGCAGGTGGACTCGTTCTGGCTGCCCGTCGATCTGCGCCTCGACGGCGCCATCCGCGTCGATCCGTGCGGGCTGGGCTACCCTCCGGCCACGTTCCGGCAGGTGTCGCGCTTCTCCGGCTACGAGGTCAACGGGCCACTGCCGGCGGCGCCCTACGCGCAGGCGCGCCGCGTGAGCGTCGATTCGGCCTCGGTGCTTGAGGATGACCTTTTCCTGCTGGGCCGCTTCATCGTGCCGATGACGCCGCGCGAGGCCGAGGCGTTCGAGGCGCTCCGCTTCGCCGATGTGACGCTGGAGCAGGCGTTTCCGCCGGGGGG
>JBFGTT010000099.1:0-8790 GCA_041565995.1 Rhodothermales bacterium | reverse complement strand
CCCTCAACGACGAGGCCGCCACGACCGAGAACACGCCCGTCGAGATCGACGTGCTCGCCAACGACAGCGACCCCGACGGCGACCCGCTCACCGTCGTCGCCGTCACCGAACCCGGCAGCGGCGGCGCCGAGATCACGGGCGGCGGGCTGGCCGTCCGCTACACCCCCGCCGCCGACTTCACCGGCACCGACGGCTTCTCCTACACCATCGACGACGGGCAGGGCGGCCAGGCAACGGCGGACGTCGCCCTGACCGTCACACGCGTCAACACCGCTCCGGTGGCCGCCGCCGACGAGGCTGCCACGCCCGAAGACGCCCCCGTCGCCATCGACGTGCTCGCCAACGACAGCGACCCCGACGGCGACCCCCTCTCGATCATGGCCGTCGCCGATCCGGCCCACGGCGCCGCCGAGATCACCGACGGCGGGCAGATGGTCCGCTACACGCCCGATCCGGATTTCAACGGCGCCGACGGCTTCTCCTACACCGTCGACGACGGCCAGGGCGGCCAGGCGACGGCGGACGTCGCCCTGACCGTCACGCCCGTCAACGACCCGCCCGCGCCGCCCCTCATCACCGACCCGCCCGACGGCGCCGACCGCGTGATCGAGGGCGACCCCGAGGCCCTCTTCGGGGTCGAATGGACCGCCGCCGCCGACCCCGACGGCGACCCGGTCACCTACGCCTGGCAACTCGACCTGGCCGGCGACTTCGCCGCGCCGCTCGTCAGCGCCGACGTCGGCGCCGCCACGCGCTTCGAGACGACTTCCGGCGCGCTGGGCACGCTGCTGACCGACCACGCCGTCGGGCTGAACGAGGCGGTGACGGTCTTCCACCGGGCGCTCGCCTCCGACGGCCTGTTGACCGCCGAGGGCGCCGCGGCCACGCTGCGGCTCACGCGCGGCCTGCTCACCGGCATCGAAACCGGCGGGGCGCTGCCGCACCGGTTCGCCCTGCGCGGCAACTTCCCCAACCCGTTTCACCCGGCCACGCGGCTCGTCTTCGACCTGCCGGAAGCCGCCGAGGTGGGCGTCGAGATCCTGGACGTGCAGGGCCGGTCCGTGCTGACGGTGCCGCCCCGGACCTTCGCCGCCGGCGCCGCGCGCTCGATCCGGATCGACCTCTCGACGCTGGCCTCCGGCGTCTATTTCTACCGGGTGCGCGCCTGGATGGCCGGCACGACGCAGGAGGCCGTAGGGCGGATGACGCTGGCGAAGTGAACGACGGCGATTTCACGCGATTTGCGCTGCCAAAGCATCCGCAAAAGTGATATACTGCACGTTCACCCCGGCCTTCCGAACGCAACCCTCCGAGGCATCATGGCCCGTGCCTTACGCGTAGGCGTGCTCACCGGCGGCGGCGACTGCCCCGGCCTCAACGCCGTCATCCGCGCCGTCACCAAGAGCCTGATCTTGCAGCACAACGCCGAGGTGCTAGGCTTCGAAGAGGGCTTCCTGGGGCTGATCGAACAGCGCATGCGCCCGCTCTCCTACCGCGACGTCAGCGGCATCCTCACGCGGGGCGGCACCATCCTGGGCACCAACAACAAGGCCAATCCCTTCAGCTACTACAAGCGCGGCGGCGCCGACGTCTCCGCCGAGGTCAAGCGCTACTACCGGGACCTGGGCCTCGACGCCGTCGTGGTCATCGGCGGCGACGGCACGATGTCCATCGCCCACGGCTTGCAGCAACTGGGCCTGCACTTCGTCGGCGTGCCCAAAACCATCGACAACGACCTCGTCGGCACCAGCCGCACCTTCGGCTTCGACACGGCGGTGACGATCGTCACCGAGGCCATCGACCGCCTCCACACCACCGCGCAGAGCCACAACCGCGTGATGATCGTCGAGACGATGGGCCGCTACGCCGGCTGGATCGCGCTCTACGCCGGCGTGGCCGGCGGCGCCGACGTCATCCTGATTCCCGAATACGAGTACGACATCGAGGAGGTGGCCCGCGTCTGCCGCGAGCGCGAGAGCGGCGGGCAGCACTTTACGATCATCACCATCGCCGAGGGCGCCCGGCCACGCGGCGGCGAGATGGCCGTGCAGGAGATCGTCAAAGACAGCCCGGACCCCATCCGGCTCGGCGGCATCTGCAAGGTGCTCGAGACGCAACTCGAACAGCACGTGCGCAGCGAAGTCCGCTCGGTGATCCTGGGCCACGTCCAGCGCGGCGGCACCCCGACGCCCTTCGACCGCACGCTGGCGACGGTCTTCGGCTCCTACGCCGCTGCCATGGTGGCCGACGGCACCTTCGGGCGCATGGTAGCCCTCCAGCAAAACGAAATCACCAGCGTGCCGCTCGACGCGGTGGCCAACAGGACGCGCACCGTGCCGCCGGAGGCGCCCATGCTGGCCGCCGCGCTGGCCGTGGGCACCTCCTTCGGCGTACCCGACCTGCACTACCGCATGGCCGGCGACGAAGCCTCGGCCAAGATGTCGTAACCGGGTCCGTCGTTCGTGGTGCGCGCGCCGTTGTCCCCGGTGGCGCCACAGCCCGCCTGCGCGGCGCCGACCCCGAACCCCGGACCACCAACCCCGGACCCCCATGCACGTCTACCTCACCGGCGCGACGGGCTTCGTCGGCGCCTACGTCCTGCGCGAACTCGTCGAACGCGGGCACACGGCGCGGTGCCTGGTGCGCGAGGCCGGGACGCCGCTCGCCGTCGAGGGCGAGGCCGTCGAGACCGTCCGGGGAGACGTTACCGAGGCCCGCTCGCTGGCCGGGACGATGCGCGGCTGCGAGGCCGTGATCCATCTCGTGGGCATCATCGAGGAAAAGCCGTCGAAGGGCGTCACGTTCGAGGCCATCCATTTTGAGGGCACCCGGAACGTCGTAGACGCCGCGCGGGAGGCCGGCGTGGGCTGCTTCGTGCAGATGAGCGCCAACGGCGCCCGCGCCGACGGCGTCTCGGCCTACCAGACCTCGAAGTGGCGCGCCGAGGAATACGTCCGCAGCGCCGGCTTCGACCGCTGGACCGTCCTGCGCCCGTCGCTGGTCTTCGGCGATCCCGGCGCCGGCACCGAGGAGTTCGCCTCGCGCCTGGCCCGCCAGCTCATCAAGCCCTTCCCCATCCTGCCCGTCTTCGGCGACGGATCCTACCGGATGCAGCCCATCGCCGTCGAAGAGGTGGCCGCCGCCTTCGTGCAGGCGCTCACGCTCGACGCCGCCGCCGGACAGACCTACTGCGTGGCCGGCCTGGAAGCCTATCCCTACACCGAGATCCTCGACCGCATCACGCGGGGCCTGGGCCTCGAACCGAAGCCCAAGCTCAACAACCCGCTCTGGCTCGTCCGCCCGGCGGTGCACACGCTCGGCAAGTTCGGCCTGCTGCCCATCTCGCCCGACCAGTTCGAGATGCTCGTCGAAGGCAACACGTGCGACAGCGCGGCCTTCTACCGCGACTTCGACGTGGCCTACAAGCCCTTCACGCCCGAAAACCTCGCCTACGTGAAGCAACGGGCGTGATGCAGGACCCGTGCGCCCCGCAATCCCTCCCCGAACGTTCACGATCCGGCTCTCAGACCGTCCTGTCTACAAAAAACAGACATCCCCCCGGCCTCCGGTTCTGAGGGATGTCTGTCTGCGTTAGGCGTACGGCGGCGCCACCTGGCGTTCCGTTAGCGACCCCTCAAGGACACGGTAACGTTCATGCCAAAGACGAAGTCGAGCACGTCGTTAAGGTCTTTATCCAGCGGCATCCTCAGGTGAAGACCGGGTTGGACATCGCCGAACTTACCGATGAGGGCAACTCCCAACTGGTGTACCGTGCGCTCGTCCAGTTTAAGATCTGCCTCGGTGACGATCATCCGGCCGGTCAGCCCGGCTCCGAAGCGCGCCCTGTCGACGTCGTACCAGCCCTGGGCACTGTACACGGCATAGGCTTCCGTACGATCACCGCTCACACCCTTGTCGGTGTTCACCCAGAGCAGCGGCCCGGCGCGGAACCGCGCGCTGAATCCGGAGCGATGTTGATACTGGTAATTGCCCAGCGCAAAGACCGAAAGCACGTGGGGCATGAAGGCTTCACAACGATCGTAATCCGACCAGAACCCTACGCCCAGCGCGCTATTGTTTGTTGAGGCCAGCGGCAAACGCCCACCCGCTTCGCCCCACAGCGGGCTTTCCGGCGCACCCACTTCCACGCCGAGGTACGGGTTACCGACCGCCAGACCCGCCTTCCCCTCTTTGTAGTCGACGTTGGCTAAGGGCAGGTCGCCGACGATGCGTACGTCGTCGTGTACCCACACGCGTCCGGAGAGGAACAGCGCCGAGGAGAAGAACGACATATCCTCCGCATCCGAGAACTCGGGCTTCAGCCACTCTACAGAGAAACTGCTCGACTCGTCCTGGCTGGTCCAGATGGACTGGGCGGCTACCTGGCTCGGAAGAATGGCGAGGAGGGCACCTAAACCCGCTACGCTGATGAACCATCGTATGGACTTTCTCATAACTCCACCTCCATGGTTCTTGAGACGATCACGAAAAGAACGAGAAAACACTTCGCCTTTTCGTGCCAAAATGCCATGGAGGGAAAGCCGATGTTGACGTGGAAAACCCCTTTTCGCCTGTAGGGAAAAGTCGCCTTCCGGTGTAGGCAATAAAGGGACGGGATGAGCGGGCAGCCGCGTCCTTGCCGGCGGCTGCCCCATGCCGGAAGGGTGTGCTCCTTGCTACGACGCGCCTACGGGCGCCGATGGTGCCCCACGACCAGCGCGTCCCCGGAGCGATAGACGAAGACCACCTCGCCGACGCCCAGCGCGTCGAGCAGCGGGCGGATCCCGGCGGCCAGGTGCGCGCGCACGTCCGCGCGGTTGACCTCGGCCAGCACCGTCGTCTCCATCTCGTCCCGGATGCTGCCCTCGTAGCCCGCCAGGGCCTCGCACACGTCGAAGGCGACGAAGCCGAGGTTGACGTTGCAGACGCCGCCGGCCTGGATCTCGCCTTCGAAGCGCGCCTCGGTGGCTTCGAGGCTCAGGCCGCCGCCGACGAGGACCGGGCGCAACGTCAGGGCCAGGCGCGCGCGGCGCAGGTGCACGTCGGGCGCGGCGCGGTCCTTGCTGCCGAGGCAGCCGCCGCCCAGGAACGACGTGTCGAGGCAGTGCCCTTTGAACTCGGTGCCGTCCTCTTCGAAGGGCAGGCGCACCACCAGGCGCAACTCCTGCGGATCGTCTTCGACGGCGACGGCGATGCTGTCGGCCAGCACGTTGAGGTCGTTGACGTAGTAGAGGAAGCGGAACGGCCCCCGGTCGGTGCGGGATTCGGGGATGTCGAAGCGGATCTCGGCGCCGCCGAGGGCGGGGCTGAGCCGGATGAACGCGTCGTCCGAGCGGTGCCAGCTTTTTGCGCGCTCTTCGCCCTCGCTGCCGTAGTTGTTGAGGTGGACGGCGGTGCCGCGCAGGCTGCTCTCCACGGCGCTGCGCACGAAGGCCACGCCGAGGGTGGTCTCTTCGGGCGGCGCCGGCCCGTTGCCGTCGCACCCCGCCGGCAGCAGGGCAACCAGGCAGCAGAGGGCGCAGGCCAGACGCGCGTTCCGGCTCATCGACGTCGGAGGCTGGCTACCGGGGATGATGGGCTGAGGGGTTGAAGGGTTCGCGTGTTAAAGTTCTTCCAACTCAAACACCCAAACACTCAAACACGCGAATCCGGAAGTTGTTTTTCTCGAAATTCCTACATGCTACAGGCCGGGCGTGCGTATCTTGCGCCCTGACCTCGACCGCCAGCCCGCAGCGCCCGCATGACCCTCCCCTCCGAGCAGCCTCCCGGCAAGAAATACGTCGCCGTCGCCGGCAACATCGGCGCGGGCAAAAGCTCGCTCACCAAAGTGCTCAGCGACTACTTCAAGTGGCAACCCTTCTACGAACGGGTGGACGACAACCCCTACCTGGCTGATTTCTACAACGACATGCGACGCTGGTCGTTCAACCTTCAGGTCTTCTTCCTCTCGAGCCGCTTCAAGCATCAGCGCCAGATCGAAGCGGCGCCCCACTCGGTCGTGCAGGACCGCTCGATCTACGAAGACGCCGAGATCTTCGCCCGCAACCTCTACGAGATGAGCCTGATGAGCGAGCGCGACTATCGCAACTACACCGAGTTGTTCTCCATCATGACCTCGTACCTGCGCCCGCCCCACCTGCTCGTCTACCTGCGCGCCTCCGTGCCGACGCTCGTGGGCCACATCCAGCAGCGCGGGCGGGCCTTCGAAAACACCATCCGTATCGAATACCTCCAGCGCCTGAGCCAGCTCTACGAGGACTGGATCGACCGCTACGACTTCGGCCCCAAGCTCATCGTTGACGTCGACGAACTCGACTTTGTCAACAGCGACGAGGACCAGCACGAGATCATCGCCCGCATCGACAGCCGCCTCTTCGGCCTGTTCCCCGACGAATAATGACGGAGGATGGACGATGGAGGATCGACGATCGACGGGGGGCGCGGCAGCGGGCGCAGGCGTGCCCCCGCCGCCCATGCCCGGCGACGCCTCTCCGGGATCGCACGGGGGTAGGTTTTTGCACCGGCATCGCAGCGCAAGTTCCCCTGCTGGACAGGAGGGGACGGGGGTGGTCGATGGCAAAGGCCGAAAACACTCCCAGGCGCCCGAATGCTTCGCGCGGTGGTTTATCGACCCTCCTTTCCTTCGCACACTCCTCCCATCTTCTCTGTCCCCCCGCTGCGCCTTGCTCTTCCTCCTCCTGCTCGGGGCGGCCGGGCCGCTCTACGCGCAGGTGCCGGATTCCTCCGAGGCCGCCCCGCCGGATTCGCTCGTTGCCGACACGTCGCGCGCTATGTCGGTGCTGCCGCCCGTAGGCTTCCGCGCCGCCGAGCCGGGCGCCGCCGTGGGCGACACCCTCCTGGCGCTCTCGCCCGCCGTGGACGCCGCCGCCGTGCTGGCCGCCGTGCCGGCCTCCTTCGTCTACGACCTCGGCGCGCTCGGCTGGCCCAACGGCTGGAGTCCCTACGGCCTCAGCCCGCAGCGCGTGGCGCTCCTGCTCAACGGCCTGCCCTTCGACGACACCGTCACGGGCCGCCCGCGCTACGACCTGCTGCCCTTCGCCTTGCTGGAGCCGCTGGCCCTGCAGGCGGGCCGCCTGGGCGCGCCGGTTGCCGTCTACGCCCAGGTGCGCCCGTTCGAGAGCCAGCGCCCCCTGACCGAACTTAACTACCGCACCAGCAACACCGGCTTGCAGAGCGTCATGGCGCTGCACACGCAGCAACGCCGGCGCCCGCTCTTCGGCCATGCCGGCGTCGTCGGCCTGCTCTTCGGCTACGGCGGGCACGCCGGCGGCGGCGAGTATCCCGGCAGCCGCCTGCGCCGGATGCGGCAACTGCTGGGACGGCTGCGCTACGAGCAGGCCGCCTGGTCGGTGGAACTGAGCAACCTGCACAACCGGCGGCAACTCGGCGCGCACGGCGGCGTGCTGCCCCAGGCGGGCCAGCCGTTCGAATCGATCTACACGCGCCTGGGTGCCGCCGTCCGCAACCCGGAGGCGCGGCGGCAGACCCTCCGCAACGACCTCGCCCTGACCGTCCGCGCCCGCCTCTTCCGCACCCTGCCGGAGCCGCTGACGGTCTCGGCCTACTGGACGGCCCAGACGTTCCGCTACCGCAACCCGCGCGTCGACACGCTGGTGGCCAAGACCAACCGTTTCGGCGGGCGCGCACACCAGGACCTGCGCCTCGGCGCGCACCGGCTGCGCCTGCTCGTCGAAGGCTGGACCGAACGCCTGCGCCGCAGCCGCACGCACGCGCTGCCCGACACGCTCGGCCTCTCCCGCACGCAGCTTCACCTGACGCTCCGCCACGCCCTCCGCCTCGGCGCCTTCGACCTGACGCTCGAAGGCGGCCTGCACGCCACCGACCACGCCACGTTCCCCGGCGGAGCCGCCGACGTGGCCTACCGGGCCGGCGCGCTGCGCCTCTTCGCCGACGCCTCCTACGCCGGGCAGCCGGTCTCGTGGATCGAAGAGCACGGCTTCGGGCGCTTCGTGCGGCCCGTCGCGGCGCGGCCCGACGGGCGCGTCGCCCAGGGACGCCTCGGCCTGACCCTGCGCGCCGGCGCCTTCGACCTGACGGCCTTCGGCTTCGCCCACGAAGAAACCCGCCCGCTCGACCTTTACGCTACGGCCACCGAAGACTCGCTGGCGGTGCTGGTGGCGTCCCAGCCGTTCCGAAGGGCCGGCCTCGGCGGCGCCCTGGGCTGGCGGCGCGCGGCCCGGCGGGGCTTCTACCTGACGGCGCAGCCGACGCTCGTCCGCTTCCTCAACGACGACGCCTCGGCGCTGCACGCCCGCGTCAAGGCCAGCCTGCCGGCGCTCTTCGCGCAGGGACGCCTGGGCGCGCGCTACCTGCTCTTCAACGGCGACCTCGACCTCGACGTGGCCCTGCAAGGCCGCTTCTGGACGCAGATGCGCAGCCGGACGCTGCACCCGCCCACCGGCCTGCTCGTCATCCCCACCGCCGACGCCCGCCTCTACGGCTCCTCCGGCACGCTCGACGTGGTCGTCCGCGCCGGCATCCGCACCGCGACCCTCCTGCTGGCCTACGAAAACGTGCTCAGCGGCACCCAGCTCCTCTTGGGCAACCTCATCGTGCCCGTCTACCCGCTCCCCGAACGCCGCTTCCGCTTCGGCATCCACTGGCCGATCTTGAACTGACCGAGACGACCGAAGGACGATCGGACGAAAGGACGATCGGACGAATCATTTGTATTTTCGTCCACACGTCCATACGTCCACACGGGGGGGGGGGGGGGGGGGGGGGGGGGGGGGGGGGGGGGGGGGGGGG
>JBFGTT010000098.1:0-8837 GCA_041565995.1 Rhodothermales bacterium | reverse complement strand
GGCCAGGTCGCTCGGCTGGTAGGTGCCGGTGACGAGGGCCTCGGCGCGCAGTTCGAGGTAGCGCTTGAGGCCCGGATCGTCGGCCAGTTCGGCGGCCTCGCGCAACTTGCCGGCGGCGCGCTGCATCGGCTCGGAGAAGAATTCGTGGTAGGGGATAGCCACGAGCTTGCCGTCGTCGTCGCGGCGGACCATCGTGTAGAGGCTCTTGAGGGCCGGGTTGGCGGCGACGGCGGCTTCGAACTCCTCTTTGGTGACGTCTGCCGGGTAGAGGTTGGCGCCCGGCGGCTTCGGCCCGACGCCTTCGACGAACGGCGCGTTGTCGGCGAGGCGGTCCCACGGCCCGTAGTTGATCTCGGCGAAGGCTTTGAGGGCCGGGTCCTCGATGGCGGCCAGCAATTCGTCCTTGTTGCCGTAGGCCTGGATCCAGAAGACCTCGTCCATCGCCTGCGCGGCTTCGATGAGCAGCGGGATCATGCGGCGCTCATTTTCGGAGAGCACGCGCAGGTCGGCAGTCAGGCGGAAGGGGGTGTACTTGGCGAGGAGGGCCTCGCCCGGCGTTTTCGTCGCGGTTTGCGTGTCCATCGAACCGGGAGATTCACAGGCTGCGAAAAGGAGCACGAGCGCGAGGCCGGCTCCGAGGATCGGGGTTTTCATAACGATAGGGCGGGGTTGGTGGACTGGGTGGGGGCGCGTGGACGCATCGCACGAGGCAAACGAGCACGCTGCCTGCCGTTTCGCGCCGGAGCGTGGCGGCGCCGGCCTCCCAACATCACTACTGGTACGCATTCTCGAACGTCCGGGGCAGGCTTTCGTCGGTCAGAATCACGAAATCGCCCAGCTCGCCCATGCCCTCGGCGTCGAACGTCTGGAAGTTTTCTTCGGCCTGGACGACGACGACGAGGCGGCGCGTGCCGGGGCGGTAGCCTTCGAGTTGCGCCGGGATGCCCAGGCCGCCCTCGACGTGGAAGCTGCCGACCATGTGGAGGACGAGCGCGCCGGGCGTCTGCTTGAGGTAGCGGCTGAGGGCGTCGGCCATCGCGGCGTCCCAGAAGGCTTGCGCGTCGAGCAGGTGGGCGCCGCCGTGCATCCCGGAAGAGGCGGTTTCTTCTTCCGAGACCCCTGCTTTCGAGGCTGCTTCATCGGGGGATTCCTGCGGCGCGTCGGCGTGGGCCGAATCGGCAGAGGCGTGCGTTGAGTCGGCGGAGGCGGCGTGCATCGAGTCGGCGGAGGCGGCCTGCTGCCGGTACTCGGCCATCATCTCGGCCATCATCTCGTTCCACCGGGCCTCGTAGGCGGGCGAGGGGCCGGGGTAGGGCAGCGGAGGCAGCCACGTCCTGGCCCAGGCCGAGAGCGTGTCGAGCGAGGCCGGGCCAAGGCGGGAGACGCGGTTGACGTAGCGGCGCGGGGCGTTGGCGGCCACCACCGAGAGGCGGTGCGCCCTGGCAAACTCTACCAGCGACCTGTAATCACCCTCGTAATTGTTCCAGGGGCGGCTGCTCTTGAGGAAGTGCTCTTCGGTGATGAGGCCGGCCAGGTATTCGTCGAGGACGGGCTGCACGTCGCGCTCGAACATCTCCAGCGAGAGGGCCACGGGCCGGGCTGCCGCGCCGTGGCCGTAGCGCGCGTAGGCCCGCTGCAAGAGTTCGGCCTCCAGGTAGTGCCCCACCGGGTCGTCGTGCTCTTCGCCGACGAAGACCACGTCGGCCTCGGCCATGGCGGCCACCACGTCGTCGAGCGTAGCGGCCTGGCCGTCGGCGCGGAAGACGCGGTAGGCGCCAGCCATCGTCGTATCGGCCATCGTCGAGTCTGCCGCATGCTGGGCGGCGGCGGGCGTCGCCATCAGCGCCGTCAGGAGCACAAAGATCAAGAGTCGGGGCACGGTGCAAAGGGTGGGTTGGGAGGCGTCGGGGGCTGCTGCTGCGTTACCGTTTCCGGCGGCCCCTGCCACGGGACCCGCCCTCGCCCTGTCGTCGCCCGGACCGCTTCTTGGGTTCGAGGCGTTCCGGCCCGGCGGCCTCGGCAGCCTCGGCGGCGGTGGACGTCGGGGGGCGGTGCATGCGCTGGTGGTAGAGTTCGTCGATCAGCATCGCCAGCAGTTCCGGCTCTTCCTGCGCCAGTTCGGTGACCATCGGGATGAAGCGTTGCAGGCGTTCGCGTTCGAGGTTGCTCTTGCCGCGCATCTGCTCTTCGAGCACCACCACCATGCGCTGCGCCACGCGGGCGGCCACCTCCGGCGGCTCGGGCACGTCGCGTTTTTCGAGGTCGAAGCCGTAGAGGCGGGCGATGCTCAGCAGGCGGCGCTCGTCTTCGAGCGTGGTCAGCGTGATGGCGGTGCCGGCCTTGCCCGCCCGCGCCGTGCGCCCGGTGCGGTGGATGTAATACTCCTGGTCTTCGGGCACGTCGTACTGGAAGACGTGGCTCAGGTCGGTCACGTCGATGCCGCGCGCGGCCACGTCGGTGGCCACGAGGAAGCGCAGGTCGCCTTTGCGGAGGCGGTCCATGGCCTGCTCGCGCGCCGTCTGCGTCAGGTCGCCGGAGATTTCATCGACGTGGTGGCCGTAGTTTTTCAGAAATGTCGCCAGGTACTCGACCTCGCGGCGGGTGTTGGCGAAGATGATGGCCGAGTCGGGGTTTTCCATCTCGATGAGCCGGATGAGCGCCCGGTCCTTCTCCATCGGGTTGACGCGGTAATAGCGATGCTCGATGGAATCGACGCTGATCTGCCCGGCGCTGAGCGAGAGGAAGCCCGGATCGTTCAGAAACTCGGTGCCGAGCTGGCGCACCTTGGGCGGCATCGTGGCGCTGTACATGTAGGACTGCCGGCGGCGGGGCAGGTAGCGCTTGAGCGTCTGCATGGCCGGGTAGAAGCCCATCGAGAGCATCTCGTCGGCCTCGTCGAGGATGAGCACGCGGAGCACGTCGAGCGAGAAGGTGCGACGGTCGAGGTGATCGAGGATGCGGCCCGGCGTGCCGACGACCACCTGCGCGCCTTCCTTAAGCCCCTTGATCTGCGGGCCGTAGCCGACGCCGCCGTAGACGAGCACGGCGTCGAGCGTCTCGGCGGCGGGTAGGCCGACCCGCATCCGCTCGAACTCTTCGTGGATCTGCCGCGCCAGCTCGCGCGTGGGCGTCAGCACCAGCGCCTGCGTCTCGCGCCGCGCGGCGTCGAGCAGCTCGAAGAGGGGCAGCAAAAACGCCCCCGTCTTGCCCGACCCGGTGCGCGATTGCACGATCAGGTCGCGGCCTGCAAGCATATAGGGGATGGCCTTCTGCTGCACGGGCATCAGGTCCGCCCAGCCGGTGGCCTGGAGTGCCTGCTGCAAGCGCCCGGGCAACGAGGCCGGGGTAGCCTCGGGCAGCCGGGGATCGGGTTCGGGAAAGGCGTCCTTGGCGCGCTCAATGCGCTCGTCGCGTTGCGCCTTCGAGGTCAAATCGATGACGTTGGTGTAGGGACTCTCCGGTGGGGTATTCGATTCCATGATTCCATTGCGTTGTTCGACCCACGCGCACCTCGCGTGGCGGAAAAGACGACCGTAGTACGCCGCCGCCCTGCCGAACGATCCGTATTAGTTTTTGGAGGACGTGCCCTCAAAATCACATCGCCAAGCCGCCGTCGACGTGGAGGACCTGACCGGTGACGTAGTCGGCAGCCGAAGAGGCCAGGAAGAGCACGGCGGCGGCCACGTCCTGCGGGGAGGCCGGACGGCCCAGCGGGATGGCGCCGAGCATCGCCTCGCGCGCCTTCTCCGGCAGCGCCGCCGTCATGTCGGTCTCGACGTAGCCGGGGGCCACGACGTTGACCGTCACCCCCCGGCTGCCGAGTTCTTTGGCGAGGCTCTTCGAGAAGCCGATGATGCCGGCCTTCGAGGCGGCGTAGTTGGTCTGCCCCGGATTGCCCGTGACGCCGACGACCGACGAGACGTTGACGATCTTGCCGCCGCGCTGCTTCATCATGGGCCGGTAGGCGGCCTTGGAGAAGTTGAAGACGCTTTTGAGATTGGTGTTGATGACGGCGTCCCAGTCGTCCTCGCCCATGCGCAGCATCAGGTTGTCGCGCGTGATGCCGGCGTTGTTGACGAGCACGTCGAGCGTGCCCCAGGCCTCGAGCACCGCCTGGACGGTCTGCTGCGCCGCCCCGGCGTCGGCGGCGTCGCCCTGAAAAGCGCGCACCTCGGCGCCCTGCCCGCGCAGCGCCTCTTCGAGCGCCTCGGCCTCGTCGGTAGAGGCGCGGTAGGTGAAGGCCGCGCGCGCGCCCGCGCCTGCGAAGGCTTCGACGACGGCCCGCCCGATGCCCCGCGTACCCCCGGTGACCAGGACGTTTTTTCCGGTAAAATCGTACAACATGATGGATGTTGGGTGTTGGTCGAGAAGGGTGGGGCCGCCCGCTCAGGGGCCGGCCAGCGCGCGGAGTTCGTCGGCGGTGCCGGCGGTGGCTACGTCCACGTCGCGGCTGAGGGTGCGGCGGGCCAGGCCGGCGAGCACCTTGCCCGCGCCCACCTCGACGAAGCGGTCGGCGCCGTCGGCGTGCATCTGCGCGAGCGTCTGCGCCCAGCGCACCGGCGCCGTCAGTTGTTCGAGCAGGCGCGCGCGGATGGCTTCGGGGTCGGTGCTCGGCGCCGCCGTCACGTTGAGGTAGACGGGGCAGCGCGGCGGGCGGATCTCCAGCGCGGTGAGCGCCTCGGCCAGCCCCGCGCGGGCGTCCGTCATCAACGGCGAGTGGAAGGCACCGCTGACCGGCAGCGGCACTACGCGCCGGGCGCCGCGCTCGGTAGCCAGCGCCATCGCCCGCTCGACGGCGGCCACGTCGCCGGAGATGACGACCTGGCCGGGCGCGTTGAAGTTGGCCGGCTGCACCACGCCGTCTCCGTCCGTGGAAGCCTGGCGGCAGACCTCGGCGAGGGCGTCGTCGTCCAGGTTGAGCACGGCGGCCATGGTGCCGGGGCGTTCGTCGCCGGCGCGGGCCATCAGCGCGCCCCGGCGGCGCACTACGCGCAGGCCGTCTTCGAAGGCCAGGGCGCCGGCGGCGGCCAGCGCGCTGTATTCGCCGAGGCTGTGCCCCGCCGCCATCTCCGGATGGAGGCCCTGCCGCGCCAGGACCGCCGCCGCCGCCAGGCTGTGCACGTAGAGCGCCGGCTGCGTCACGTCGGTTTGCCGGAGCGCCTCGGCGTCCTTTTCCGCGTCGCCCGCGCCGAACATCACCGCCGAGAGTGCGAAGCCCAGGGAGGCGTCGGCGGCGTCGAAGAGAGCGCGGGCCTCGGGGAATTGCTCGTAGAGATCCTGCCCCATCCCCACGTACTGCGACCCCTGGCCGGGAAAGAGGAAAGCGGTCTTCGGCATGTCGGATGGTGGATTTCGGAGGGTTGATGGGGCCTGTACCGACAGCGATCCGCACGCGCACGCCGCCCTTATTGCCCTACCGCCATTTCGGCTTCGGCGGTGAGGGCCACCTCGGCGCCGTCGTAGGCCCACCGGACGTAGGCCGCGCCCCAGGTGAAACCGCCGCCGAAGGACGCCAGCACCAGGTTGTCGCCGCGCCGCAGATCGCGCTCCCAGTCGTGCAGGCACAGCGGGATGGTGGCTGCGGTAGTGTTACCGTAGCGCTCGATGTTGAGCATCACCTTGTCCAGCGTGATGCCCATGCGACGGGCCGTGGCGTCGATGATTCGCTGGTTGGCCTGGTGCGGCACCAGGTAGCGGACGTCCTCGCCGGTGAGGCCGTTGCGCTGCATCACCTCGGCGGCTACGTCGGCCATGCCCTCGACGGCCACTTTGAAGACGGTGCGGCCCTCCTGGAAGAGGTAATGCATTTTCTTATCGATGGTCTCGTAGGTGGGCGGGTTGAGGCTGCCGCCGCCGGGCATGCAGAGCGCCTCCCAGTTGGAGCCGTCGCAGTGCAGCTCCGAGTCGAGCAGGCCGTAGCCGTCGGCGTCGGGTTCGAGCAAGACGGCGCCGGCGCCGTCGCCGAAGAGCACGCAGGTGGTGCGGTCGGTGTAGTCGGTGATGGCGCTCATCTTGTCGGCCCCGACGACGAGGACCTTCTCGTAGCGGCCGCTTTCGACGAGGCGGGTGCCGGTGTCGAGGGCGAAGAGGAAGCCGGAGCAGGCCGCCGAGATGTCGAAGCCCCAGGCGTTTCCGGCGCCCAGGTTGGAGGCCACCAGGCACGCCGTAGCAGGGAAGAACATGTCGGGCGTGACGGTGGCGACGATGATCACCTCAATCTCTTCGGCGGCGAGGCCGCGCTTGGCGAGCAGTTCCTCGGCGGCCTTCGTGGCCATGTAGGAGGTGGCCTTGTCCTTGTCCCAGAGGATGCGCCGTTCTCGGATGCCGGTGCGCGTGCGGATCCACTCGTCGGTGGTATCGACCATCTCTACGAGGTCCGCGTTGGTCAGGCGATCTTCGGGGAGAAAATGTCCGACGGCGGTAATCGCTGCGCGTCTCATGGTATCTGGGAAGGTTAACGAGAGGGGAAAGAGAAGGTGGGCGGGGGGTCAGGCGTGGAGGGCCTCGGCGATGGCGCGCGTGAGGCGCTGCTCGACGGACTCGGCGGCGATCAGGATCATCTGTTCGATGGCGCGGGCGCCGGCGCTGCCATGGCCGATGCGCACGTTGCCACCTACGCCCAGCAGCGTCGCGCCGCCGTACCCGTCCGGGTTGAAGCGTTGCCGCACGGCGCCGAGCACCTGCCCGACGGCCTGCTGCTGCGCCGGGACCAGTTCCTGCTGCTGCATCGCCTGCTTGACCATCTGCATGAAGGCCGTCGTGAGGCTCTCGCCGAACTTGAGCATCACGTTGCCCACGAAGCCATCGCAAACGACCACGTCGGCGGCGTGGTGCAGCACGTCGCGCCCTTCGATGTTGCCGCGAAAGTTCAGATCCGGCGCCTGCCGCAACAATTCGTAGGTCTGCTGCACCAGGTCGTTGCCCTTGCCCGGCTCCTCGCCGATGTTGAGCAGGCCCACCACGGGCGCCTCGATCTTGAGAATGCGCCGGGCGTAGACGCTCCCCATGCGGGCGAACTGCAGCAGGTGCTCCGGCTTGCAATCGACGTTGGAGCCGACGTCGAGCACCAGGCAGGCGTCCTGAGTCGTCGGGAAGTAGCTCATCAGCGAGGGCCGCGCCACACCCGGCAGGCGGCCCAGCACGAACAGCGCCGCCGCCATCACCGCGCCGGTGTTGCCGGCGCTGACGAAGGCGTCGGCCTGCCCCTGCTTGAGCGCGCTCAGCCCCAGGTGGATCGACGAGCGCGGCTTGGCCCGCACCGCCGTCACCGGCGACTCGGCCATGCCGATGACCTCCGGGGCGTGGACCACACGCAGGGACAGCGCGGCGGCGTCGAAGGCGGCCAGGCTCTCGCCGAGGACGTCCTCCGGGCCGAAGAGCAGCACCTCCAGGCCGTCCGGAGCCTGCCTGGCCGCACGCACGGCACCTTCGAGCACTACGGCGGGGGCCTGGTCACCCCCCATCGCGTCTACGGCAACTCGTGCAGCCATCTAAGCAACAAGGTGGGTTGTCTGTCGAGCAAACGGGCGCCCACGCCGGGCAGACGGGTAAGATACGAAGCCCGACCGACAAAAATGATCATGCACGTTGCCCGTCCGGCGCGGGGAGCGCGCCTGTGAAGCGGGAACGTGCATGCCACAGACGCGGCGAGCCGTCGCCCGCCGTACCCGGATCGCGTCAGCTCAGCTCCTTCGTCTCCGTCACCTGGCGCCCCCGGTAGTGCCCGCAACTCGGGCAGGCGCGGTGCAACATCTTGACGCTGCCGCAGTTGGGGCATTCCATCGTTTCGGGCCGGTCGAGGCTGCCGTAGTACTGGCTGCGCCGCTTGCGGGTGCGCGCCTTCGAATGCTTTCGTTTGGGATTTGCCATAGCGCTAAGCTCAGGGACAATAGGGTGGGTGTCGGGGTCAGGCGCCGTCGTCGTCGCTACGCAGGGCGCGCAGGGCCTCCCAGCGCGGGTCGATGGGCGGCTCGCCCTCTGCGGTGGGTGCGCCGAAGACCGTGGGGAGGTCGAGGTCCTCAGCGCCCGGTGCCACTTTGCGCGGCGGCACGGCCAGCAGCAGCGTATCGCGCACGGCGTCGGTCAGGTCGATGGTGCGCTCGGCGGCATCGAGCAGGTGGACTTCCTCGCAGTCGCCCTCCACGGTATCGGGGCGGCGGGCCAGCGACTCCGGGGCAAAGAGGATCCGGTAGCTGCCGGCAATGGGTTGCATGAAGCGCGCCAGCGTGCGGTCGCATTCGAGGGTGGCGCGGGCGCGGGCTTCAAACGAGACGAGGGCGCGGTCGCGGCGCACGTCGAGCAGCCCCTCCACGTGGATGTCCGCGAAGAGGTCTGGGTCGAGGTCCAGGGCCTGCGCCTCCACCTCGAGCGCCAGCGGATGGACGCCTTCGGGATAAGGCGTCAGGTCGATGCGCAGCATAGATACCAAAGCGGGCCGCTGCAGGACGGCCCTCGTCGCGTTCTTTTCCGTAAAGGCCCAGACTAACGAAGATAGGGCCGGCGGTGTTCCGTTTCAATCGCAAGGCGGGTTCATCCCTGCGGAAAAGCTGTGAAGGTTGGCGGCCCGGGCGGCGTCGGCGGCGGGCTGCACGAAGCCTCGTCTTAAATATGTGAAATCCCGTCCGCCCTCCTTGACGTTGCACGTCGGAATAGTTACCATAACGCGGTACCATTGGGATAACACAGAGGCGTGCACCGCACGTGCCCGGCGCGGCGGTTGGCGGCACCCCGACGCGCCGTTCTTGTCCTGGTTCCGGGAATGGGCTCCGGCCAAAAACCTCGACGGTAGCGCTTCTAGGAGCGGCGCGTTGTTCCCCTGCGACGCTGACCCTGGCCAG